>NZ_JBEXTT010000010.1:0-260246 GCF_040614155.1 Nocardiopsis sp. NPDC006139 | reverse complement strand
GCTGGAGATCGTGCCGCTCTACTTCGAGCTCGACGGCACCTTCCCCAACCACCCGGCCAACCCCCTGGACCCGGCCAACATCGTCGCAGGCCGGTGTCACACGCGGCCGGCGTCCTCCGCGGAGGCCCCGGCCGCCGCGGCGCGGTCCAGGTCCGGCTCGATGTAGATCATCCGGGCGATCGGCACGGCCGCGCGGATGCGCGCCTCCGCCTCGTTGATCGCCCGCGCGATCCGCGCGGCGTCGTCCCGGGCGTCCACCGCGACCTTGGCCGCCACCAGCAGCTCCTCCGGGCCGACATGCTGCGTCTTCATGTGGATGAGGCGGTCGACGTCCTCCACGGAGACGATCGCCCTCTCGATCTCGCGCACGTGCTCGTCGGTGGCGGACTCGCCGATGAGCAGGCTCTTCATCTCGACGGCCAGCACGATGGCGATCGCCACCAGCAGGATGCCGATGGCCGCGGTGCCCAGGCCGTCCCAGACGCCGTTGCCGGTGACCAGGGTCAGACTCACGCCGATCAGCGCGAACACCAGGCCGAGCAGGGCGCCGGCGTCCTCCAGGAGGATGACCGGCAGCTCCGGCGACTTGGCCCGGCGCACGAACTGCACCCAGGTCGCCTTGCCGCGCACCGCGTTCGACTCCTTGATGGCCGTGCGCATGGCGAAGGACTCCAGGATGAGCGCCACCACCAGCACGACGATCGGCACCCACTGCCACTGGGTGATCGGCTCGGGGTGGGAGATCTTGTGCCAGGCCTCGTAGAGCGCGTACAGGCCGCCCACGCTGAACAGGACGATCGCCACGATGAAGGAGTAGATGTAGCGCTCGCGCCCGTAGCCGAACGGGTGCTCCTTGGTGGCGGCGCGCCGGGAGCGCTTGCCGCCCAGGAGCAGCAGCCCCTGGTTGCTGGAGTCCGCGACCGAGTGGATGGACTCGGCGAGCATCGCCGCCGACCCGGTCAGGAGGTAGGCGCCGAACTTCGTCGCGGCGATCCCCATGTTCGCCACGAGGGCCGTGACGACGGCCTTCGTGCTTCCTTCAACGGCCACGGATATCTTCCATCTCTCGAGAAGTGCCTGCCGGTCGGCTGGTCACGGCAGTGTGATCGTAGTGACCGAAGGGACTGATTTCATCCCTGTGGCCGCTTCCGGCACCCCGCGGGGAGGCCGGTCCAGACCTTCCGCGCCGGTAGGATCGCCTCTGTGAACCACACGCACGACGACACCTACGACGACCTGCCCGAACAGATGAGAGTTCGGCGCCAGAAACTGGACCGCCTGCGCGCGGAGGGGATCGACCCCTTCCCCGTGCTCTTCGAGCGCTCCACGTCGATCGGCGCCGTGCGTGACAAACACGCCGACCTGCCGCCGGACACCCGCACCGGGGTGGACGTCGCCATCGCGGGCCGCGTGATGCTGTACCGCACCGGCGGCAAGCTGTGCTTCGCCACCCTGCGCGACGAGACCGGCGACCTCCAGATCATGCTGTCGCTGGACCAGGTCGGCCAGGAGCGCCTGGACGCCTGGAAGGCCGACGTCGACCTGGGCGACCACGTGGGCGTGGAGGGCGAGGTCATCACCTCCCGCCGCGGCGAGCTGTCGATCATGGTGCGCAGGTGGACGCTCACGGCCAAGTGCCTGCGCCCGCTCCCGGAGAAGCACAAGGGCCTCACCGACCCCGAGGCCCGGGTCCGGCAGCGCTACGTCGACCTCATCGTCAACCCCGAGTCCCGCGAGATGGTGCGCCGCCGCTCGGCCGCCATCCGCGCGATCCGGGACGGGCTCACCGCGCGCGACTACATCGAGGTCGAGACCCCGATGCTGATGCGGGTGCACGGCGGTGCCACGGCGCGGCCCTTCACCACTCACATCAACGCCTACGACCTCGACCTCTACCTGCGGATCGCTCCGGAGCTGTCGCTGAAGCGGCTGGTCGTGGGCGGCCTCGAGAAGGTCTTCGAGATCAACCGGAACTTCCGGAACGAGGGCGCGGACTCCACGCACAACCCCGAGTTCACGATGCTGGAGTTCTACCAGGCGTACGCCGACTACAACGTCATGGCGGACGTCACCCGCTCCCTGATCCAGGACGCGGCCCGCGCCGCGTTCGGCACCACGGTGGTCGAGCGCGACGGGGTGGAGTACGACCTGGGCGGGGAGTGGCCGCAGGTCACCCTGTACGGAGCGGTCTCCGAGGCGCTGGGCGCCGAGGTCGACCCGCGCACCCCGGTCGAGGAGGTCCGCCGCCTGGCCGAGGCCAGGGGCGTGGAGTACGACCCGGCCTGGGGCCAGGGCAAGCTGGTCGAGCACGTCTTCGAGGAGCTGGTGGAGCACACGCTCGTCCAGCCCACGTTCGTGCGCGACTTCCCGCTGGAGACGAGCCCGCTCACCCGCCAGCACCGCGAGGACCCGCTGCTCACCGAGAAGTGGGACCTCATCGGCTTCGGCATGGAGCTGGGCACGGGCTACTCGGAGCTGGTCGACCCGGTCGAGCAGCGCCGCCGCCTCACCGAGCAGTCGCTGATGGCCGCCGACGGCGACCCGGAGGCGATGCAGCTCGACGAGGACTTCCTGCGGGCCCTGGAGTACGGCATGCCGCCGACCGGCGGTGTGGGTGTGGGCATTGACCGGCTCCTGATGGCCTTCACCGGCAAGAACATTCGGGAAACTGTCCTTTTCCCGATCGTGAAGCCCGAGGGGAACGACGCCTGATTTCTTTGGCGTCCCATTTGCCGGGTCCTTATCCCGGTAGGCGGATGTCCGAAAGCGGGGGCGGTGGCGCGGTGTCCAGGCACCGCGCCACCGCCCCCGCCGCCGTTCCCGGCGCAGGTCGCGAACCCGGGTGCCGGAGGCGGACGGCGGGGCCCCGGCGGCGGGCCCGCGGAGGGCGCCGACACGGCGAAGATTTTCCCCTGTCGGGGGCCGTCGCCCGGGCCTGTACGGACGGTGACCGTTTCCGCAGGTCAGTGCGGAAAAAGAATTTCCCTTTCCGTGACGGTGCGACGTATTGCCCCGGTCTTGTCACTCAGGGTGATTTATCTGGCCTTGACGGTATCTGCTCCTCCGCCTAGCGTGCTGAGAGCGGGCCGAGTCCCGCGTGTTCGCCGAAGTGGATCGAGTAACGCGGAGTGCGTCAGGAGCGCCGGAAGCCCCGGTCCCCCCTCGCGCGCTCGCAAACACCCACCGGTGCGGTCTGTCCGTCCCAGGCCGCAACGCTCCAAGGGTCGTGCGACCCGTGCCCGAACGACTCCCCCGTCCCTGTGCCAGAGGGTCGGCCGTGAGGAGTTCGCACCACGGGGCCGTGCGTCGGAACCCCTCCCGACGCACTCGCATCTCACCAGGTGACGAGTCGATGTTCCGCACTCACATGGATGAGGGAGGACGGAGTGGAACAGGCCACACTCGTACGACGTACCGTTGAGGACCAGGGCGTGCCGCAGGCACGGGAGCACCGTGAGAACGTGGTCCCCCTGCAGAGCCGCCCGCGCGAAGTCGGCGTCGGTCCGTACGCGCCGGTCGAACTGAGTCACGAAGAGATCGAGCTCCTCGCCGAGATCGCGACCGGTGTCACCACCGAGGTCGCCGCCCGGCACCTGGAGCTCAGCGCCCGTACGCTGCGCCGGCGCATTCGCAACATCTGCGACGTGCTCGGGGTCAACACCCCGATCGAGGCGGTCGTCTGGGCCGCCCGGCGCCAGCTGATCTGACGGACGAACGCACCCCTCCTCCCCGGCGCGGCCGGGGACCGACCACGGGCATGCCGGCCCGATGTCCTCGGGGGCCCGCGTTCACCGGCCGCGAGCGAGCCGGTGATCCGCGCGGGACCCCAGGGGCATAGTCTGGACCGGTTATGCCCGTTCGTCATGTACAGGTGCGGCGCGCCCGCACCGGCGATGTCGCGCACATCCGCCGCCTCGTCGACACCTACACCGCTGATCGGCGAGTGCTCTCCAAGAGCACGGTCAACCTCTACGAGGACGTCCAGGAGTTCTGGGTCGCCGAGGCCGAGATCGCCCCCGACGACGCCGGGGGAGGGTCCCCGTCCGGGGCCGGGCCCGGGGAGGCGGAGTTCCGGGTGGTGGGCTGCGGCGCCCTGCACGTCCTCTGGGAGGACCTGGCAGAGGTGCGCACCGTCGCGGTGGACCCGTCCCTGCGCGGTTTCGGCATCGGCCACCGGATCGTCTCCGCCCTTTTGGACACCGCGCGCGCGTTGGGCGTGCGCCGTGTGTTCTGCCTGACGTTCGAGACCGCTTTCTTCGCGCGCCACGGCTTCGCCCCGATCCAGGGGACCCCGGTCTCCTCCCGGGTGTACGAGGAACTCCTGCGCTCCTATGACGAAGGTGTCGCCGAATTCCTCGATCTGGAGCGCGTCAAACCCAACACCCTCGGGAACACCCGGATGCTGGTCCACCTCGGCCCCGGAGTCGAGAACACCGGTGGCTAAAGGTTTTCGTACTCTCTTGGGACCGCGTTCCGGCAATGCCGGAGGCAAACGGACCACGGTCCCGAACCGGCTACCGACCCTCGAACCCGCGATTGGGCACACCGGGTGGTATGGAAGTGGAAGGGGGAAGGTAATGTGTACCTGCGCCCGGTCCGCCGCCGGAAGCGAGTTCGGCGGAGTCCGGTGACGAAGGGTCGTGATTTCTCCGCTTCCGGTGACCCGCCCGGCCTCTTCGGCCCCCGGTGCGCCGGCGCACCGAAGCGCACTCCGCATTGACGCCCTCCGGTTTGCCGTACCGGGGCCCGGTACCGCCCCGGTCAAAGCAGGGGATACGGTGTCTATGATGTCCGGTATGCGATTGCCCGCCCCGTCGGGCGCCATCCCCCCAGGAGTGTCCCGACACTGAGTCGGGTATTTGCTGCAATAAGTAACAACCAGGAAGGGTGGACCGGTTCGATGGGTGACTTTTTGTCGTCGGTGCTTCCCCCCGGACTGCTCGACGTATTGTCGGCGCTCATCCCTCCGGTGGTCGTCGCCTTCGTGTTCTGCTACTTCATCCTGAAGGTGCTGCGCCGCGAGATGGCGCCGCGCAGGATGGACGGAAGCCTGGTCGGCAAGGGTGCGCCCGTGGCCTCCGGGGCCGTCGGCGAGAACACCCGGGCGGCCGGGGAGACCGGCGCGGCGAACGGGACGGCGAATGTCCGGAGCGCGGAAGGCGAAGAATCCGGCGACCGTTGATACGGTCCTTGACCGATCACATCCCCCGACCGGCCGCCACGGGCCGGTTCCGACGGTGTTTCGTGATGAACACGCGTCCCGCCGCCCACTCCCCGGCCGATCCCTCCCATGGCCGGACGGCGGTGCCGCCGGGTGATTTCCGGCACGTCGCCAATTGTGTTCCCGCGGGCTGCGGGATAGCTTTATATTCAGGTGCGGAGACACCGCTCTTCTGAAAGGTTTGATTCCATGGCACAGAAGGTCCAGGTTTTCCTGGTCGACGACCTCGACGGTGGCGAGGCCGAGGAGACGGTCACGTTCGGTCTGGACGGCTCCGTGTACGAAATCGACCTCAGTGCGAGTAATGCCGCCAAGCTGCGTGAGGCCCTTACTCCGTTCGTCGAGGCGTCTCGCAAGGCTTCGCCGAAGGCGGGCCGCTCGACCGGTCGCCGTGCCGCCAGCCGGAATGCCCCCAGCCGTGAGCGCAGCGCGGAGATTCGCGCCTGGGCGAAGGCCGCGGGCAAGCCCGTCAATGAGCGCGGGCGTATCCCCGCCGCGATCGTCGCCGAATACGAGGCCATCAAGGGCTAGTCCGCCCGACCCCGGGTACGCCGAAATGTTGTCGGTTCTTGATCGGATTCCGACCGGCGCCGCCCGGAGAGGGCCGAGGTCCTCAGAACCCGCCCGACGCGGCCGCGGCCGCGGTGACACGTGGATCCCCGCTGCTGCGGGGATCCGGGCGGAGGGGACGCCGGTCCGCGGGGCGAACGCCCCGGCGCGGCACGCCCGCGCCGCTCGATCGGCGCCGACGCGTCACGGCCCGCCGCCCACGGGGGCGAGCCGGAGGACGGGACGGCGGTGGGTCCGGATCACCCGCAGGACCACTTCGGACCGATCCCGGTGCCTCTGCAGAGACCACCGGACCGGGATCGCCGATCGCTTTCCCGCAATTTCGCTTCCGGCTGAACAACACGGAGCCTGTTCGCTGAGAGCCGATTATTACGGCCAGTACAAGCAACGACCCGGTCACTCCCGGCATCACGGGAGTACCGGGTCGTTCGCCTTCGGCGTACAGGGAAATCTGACGCCGCAATCGGTAGTTGGATGTTGGGTGAACGCCCTATCGTCGGGGAAAGTCTCTGGCACGGACGGCTTCGGCCGGATCGTGGCGGAGATGTCCGTCCGCTCGGCAGCCGGTCGAACGGTTCGGACGGGTGCGACAGTGCTCCCCGGGGCGGTTATCCCTGTGGGGCCGATATGCGGAAGAGTCGGGTCGGTGGGAACCGACCCTGCCTGACCGCTCTGTAGAGGAGCGACGAGACATGTTCGAGAGGTTTACCGACCGCGCGAGGCGAGTGGTTGTTCTGGCCCAGGAAGAGGCCAGGATGCTCAACCACAACTACATCGGTACGGAGCACATCCTGCTCGGCCTCATCCACGAGGGTGAGGGCGTCGCCGCCAAGGCTCTGGAAAGTCTCGGTATCAGCCTCGAAGCGGTTCGGCAGCAGGTCGAGGAGATCATCGGCCAGGGCCAGCAGGCGCCGTCGGGGCACATCCCCTTCACGCCGCGGGCCAAGAAGGTCCTGGAGCTGTCCCTGCGGGAGGCGCTCCAGCTCGGCCACAACTACATCGGGACCGAGCACATCCTGCTCGGCCTCATCCGTGAGGGCGAGGGCGTCGCCGCCCAGGTCCTCGTCAAGCTCGGCGCCGACCTCAACCGGGTCCGCCAGCAGGTCATCCAGCTGCTCCACGGCTACCAGGGCAAGGAGCCGCAGGCGACCACGGGCTCCTCGGAGTCCACCCCCTCCACCTCCCTGGTGCTCGACCAGTTCGGCCGCAACCTGACCCAGGCCGCCCGGGAGAGCAAGCTCGACCCGGTCATCGGGCGGGACAAGGAGATCGAGCGGGTCATGCAGGTCCTGTCCCGCAGGACCAAGAACAACCCGGTCCTCATCGGCGAGCCCGGCGTCGGCAAGACGGCGGTCGTCGAGGGCCTGGCCCAGAAGATCGTCAAGGGGGAGATCCCCGAGACGCTCAAGGACAAGCAGCTCTACACGCTGGACCTGGGCGCGCTGGTCGCGGGCAGCCGCTACCGGGGCGACTTCGAGGAGCGCCTCAAGAAGGTGCTCAAGGAGATCCGCACCCGCGGCGACATCATCCTGTTCATCGACGAGCTGCACACGCTGGTCGGCGCGGGCGCGGCGGAGGGCGCCATAGACGCCGCCTCCATCCTCAAGCCCATGCTGGCCCGCGGCGAGCTGCAGACCATCGGCGCGACCACGCTGGACGAGTACCGCAAGTACCTGGAGAAGGACGCCGCGCTGGAGCGCCGCTTCCAGCCCATCCAGGTGGACGAGCCGACCATCACGCACGCCATCGAGATCCTCAAGGGCCTGCGCGACCGGTACGAGGCCCACCACCGGGTCTCCATCACCGACAGCGCCCTGGTGGCCGCGGCCAACCTCGCCGACCGCTACATCAGCGACCGGTTCCTGCCGGACAAGGCGATCGACCTCATCGACGAGGCCGGCTCGCGCATGCGCATCCGCCGCATGACCGCGCCGCCGGACCTGCGCGAGTTCGACGAGAAGATCGCCGGCGTCCGCCGGGACAAGGAGTCCGCGATCGACGCGCAGGACTTCGAGAAGGCCGCCTCGCTGCGCGACGACGAGAAGCAGCTGCTGGCCAAGAAGGCGCAGCGGGAGAAGGAGTGGAAGGCCGGCGACATGGACGTCGTGGCCGAGGTCGACGAGGAGCTCATCGCCGAGGTCCTGGCCGCCTCCACCGGCATCCCGGTCTTCAAGCTCACCGAGGAGGAGAGCTCCCGGCTGCTGCGCATGGAGGACGAGCTGCACCGCCGCGTCATCGGCCAGGAGGACGCCATCAAGGCGCTCTCCCAGGCGATCCGGCGCACGCGTGCGGGTCTGAAGGACCCCAAGCGCCCCGGCGGTTCGTTCATCTTCGCCGGCCCGTCCGGTGTCGGTAAGACCGAGCTGTCCAAGACCCTGGCCGAGTTCCTGTTCGGGGACGAGGACGCGCTGATCCAGCTGGACATGTCCGAGTTCATGGAGAAGCACACGGTCTCGCGGCTGTTCGGCTCCCCGCCCGGGTACGTCGGCTACGAGGAGGGCGGCCAGCTCACCGAGAAGGTGCGCCGCAAGCCGTTCTCCGTGGTCCTGTTCGACGAGATCGAGAAGGCCCACAACGACATCTTCAACTCGCTCCTCCAGGTGCTGGAGGAGGGCCGTCTCACCGACGCCCAGGGTCGCAACGTCGACTTCAAGAACACGGTCATCATCATGACGACCAACCTGGGCACCCGGGACATCTCCAAGGGCGTGGCCATGGGCTTCGCCAAGGAGGACGACGCCCAGACCAACTACGAGCGGATGAAGGCCAAGGTCGGCGAGGAGCTCAAGCAGAACTTCCGGCCGGAGTTCCTCAACCGTGTGGACGACATCATCGTCTTCCACCAGCTGACCGAGAGCGAGATCTTCCAGATCGTGGATCTGATGATCTCCAGCCTCGACAACCGCCTCAAGGAGCGGGACATGGGCATCGAGCTCCGTCCCGCGGCCAAGAAGCTGCTGTCGGAGCGGGGCTTCGACCCGGTCCTGGGCGCCCGGCCGCTGCGCCGGACGATCCAGCGGGAGATCGAGGACCAGCTCTCGGAGAAGATCCTGTTCGGCGACCTCAAGGCGGGCCAGATCGTCGTGATCGACGCCGAGGGGGAGGGCACCGACGCCAAGCTCACCTTCAAGGGTGTGCCCAAGCCGGCCGCCGTCCCGGACACCCCCGAGGTCGAGGAGTCGGCCGCGGGCAAGGCCGAGTAACGGACCCGGCACAACGCACTCCGTCAGCGGGGGCGCCCTCGGGCGCCCCCGCCGTCGTTCCCGGGCCCGGGGCCGGCGCGGGGGACCGGTTAGGGTGCGAGGGTGACTCAGCCGCATGATCCCCACCACGACCCCCGACAGCAGGGCCCGCAGCAGCCGCCCCCGCAGCAGCCCCACCAGGGACACGGCCCGCCGCAGGCGGGCCCGCCCCCCGGGTACGGGCCGCAGCCGGGCTACGGGCCGCCGCAACCGCCGCAGCCGGGATACGGCCCGCAGCCCGGCCACGCGGGCGGGCCTCCCGGCGGGTACCCGCCGCCGCCGAAGAAGTCCTCGGCCGGGCTCGTCATCGGCATCGTCGCCGGCGCCCTGGTCCTGGTGCTGCTCGTCGCGGGCGGCGGACTGTGGTTCTACGTCTCGTCCCGGGGCGGGTCCGGCGGTGAGGTGACCACCTTCGAGAACCTGTCGGCCGACCACGTCGAGCCCGGCGAGACCGTCTCCTACGACATGTTCCCGCCGGCGGGCGGCCCCCACTACCCGACCTGGCAGAACTGCGGCGTGTACACCGAGCCGCTGCGCGCGGAGCTGGCCGTGCACTCGCTGGAGCACGGCGCGGTGTGGATCACCTACGACCCCTCCATGGCCCCGGACGACGTCGCGGTCCTGGAGTCGCTGTACACCTCCGGCGACTACCTGGTGATCAGCCCGATGGAGGGCCTGCCGTCCCCGGTGGTGGCCTCCGCCTGGGGCTCGCAGCTCACCCTGGACGACCCCGCCGACCCGGCGCTCACCGACTACCTGCGCGAGTACGTCCAGGGACCGGCCACCCCCGAGCCCGGCGCCCCGTGCAGCGGCGGGATCTCCGAGAGCGAGGCCGAGGTCGAGCTGCTCATCGAGGACGGGACCATCGCCACGATGGGCGCCTGAGGGACTCAGGAGGGCAGCGCGTAGCGGCCGTCCTCCAGCGGGTCCACGAGGCCGTCGACGACCAGGGCGTCCAGGGCGCGCTCGCGCTGGACGCGGTCGTCCCAGACGGCGTCCAGCGCCTCCTTGGGCACCGGCACGGCCGAGTCGCGCAGCACCGCCAGGAGGCGGCCGCGGACCTGGCGGTCGGTGCCCGCGTAGGTCTGGCCGCGCCGGGGCGGTCCGCTGTGCGCGGGCCGCCCCGCCGCCGTCCAGGCGCACTGGTTCGCGATGGGGCAGTCGACGCACTTGGGCGAACGGGCGGTGCACACCAGGGCGCCGAGCTCCATCACGGCCACGCCCCAGCGGGCGGCCACGGACGGCTCGGGCGGCAGCAGCGACTCGGCGAGGGTCACCTCGCTCTTGGTCTGGGTTTTCGGCGGGTACTCGATGCCTGTTTCGGCCCGGGCCAGGACCCGGCGCACGTTGGTGTCCAGAATGGCGTGCCGCTGGCCGAAAGCGAAGCTCGCCACGGCCGCCGCCGTGTACGCGCCGATGCCCGGCAGCGCCAGCAGGGTGGCGTGGTCGTCGGGCACCACCCCGTCGTGCTCCTCGGTGATGACCGTCGCGCAGGCGTGCAGGCGCAGCGCCCGGCGCGGGTAGCCGAGCCGGTCCCACATGCGGACCGCCTCACCCGGTGAGTCTTTCGCCAGGTCGGCGGGGGTGGGCCAGCGCTCCATCCAGGCCCGCCAGGCGGGCAGGACCCGCACGACCGGGGTCTGCTGGAGCATGATCTCGCTGACCAGGATCGACCAGGGGGAGGCCCCCGGCTCCCGCCAGGGGAGATCGCGGGCGTTGGCCTCGTACCAGGCCAGAACGGCGGTGCTGTAAGGGTTATCGCTCATCTTTAAACCGGGGATCGGCGGGTTGAGTAGGTGGCGCGCCCGCAAAACCGCAATACTACGGGCCATGGCGTCAAGTACCGGACATCCCGTCAGTCCCGAGACCTACTGGAAGCGGCGCGCCCTCGTGCTGGCCGGGGTCATGTTGGTGCTCACCCTCATCGTCTTCGCGTGCCGCCCGGGCGGCGGGGACGAGGGGGAGACGACCCGGTCCGAAGCGGGTATGGGCGATGACGCCTCCCCCAGTGTCGCACCGGAGGACCCCTCCGCGTCACCGGAACCGTCGGAGGACCCCTCGGAGGCCGACGCCTCTCCGAGCGAGGACCCGTCCGCCTCCGACGACCCCTCCGACGCCGAGGAGTCCGAGGGCGAGGACGGCGGTGGCGAGGAGGGGTCCGGCGGCGCGGCGGCCGCGCCGGAGAAGCCGGAGGACCTGTGCCGTCCCCAGGACGTGGTGGTCACCTTCGACTTCGCGGAGGCCGACAAGGAGGTCTACGGGGCCGGCCAGAACCCGGCCTTCCGGGTCACCGTGGTGAACACCGCCGAGCAGACCTGCACCGTCGACGTGGGGCGCGAGGCCCTGGAACTGCGCATCCACTCCGGTGACGACCGCATCTTCTCCACCGCCGACTGCGTCGAGGGCGAGGCCCGCGAGGACCGCCAGCTGAGCCGTGGCGTGCCGCACGAGTTCACGATCACCTGGGAGCGGGTGCGCTCCTTCACCGACTGCCGCGAGGGCACGTCCCAGGCCCGGCCCGGCTGGTACCGCGCCAACCTGCACGGGGACTACGCGGGCTCGACCGACCAGGTGGTGTTCCAGCTGAAGGCCTGAGCCGGACCCGGCGAATACAAACACGGACGGCACTCATGTGGCTACTATGAGTGCCGTCCGTGTTCCTCCATCCGGGAGCCAGCCCACCGTGAAACGCCTCGCCGCCTGCGGCCTCGCCCTGTTCGCCGCCCTCGCCCTCACCCCCGGGGCGGCCTCGGCCGACCGCCATTCCGACCGGTACGTCCTCACCGTCACCGACGAGGGCACCGGCCAGCGCTCCGTCACCACCCTGCACTGCGACCCCGTCGGCGGCGCCCACCCCGAGGCGGAGGCGGCCTGCGCCGCCATCGCCGGGGCCGGGTCGATCGAGGCCGTCGCCCCCGCCGAGGGCTTCTGCACCATGGAGTACCGCCCGGTCACCGCCACCGCCCGCGGGCACGAGGAGTTCGAGCAGACCTTCGGCAACCCCTGCGTCCTGCGCACCGCCAAGGGCGCGGTCTTCGCCTTCTAGGCCGTGCTCTTGTGAACCTCTGCTGAGCGTCGGCCCGCCCGTCGAGCGGCGGAAGGTCCTCAACGGGCGGCCTGCGGCCACAGACCTTCCTGGAGGACGTCTCCTTCGGGCCTCCAGAACCCCGCCGGGCGCCTCGCGAACCCCCGGCGGCACAGGGGAAGTCTCAAGAAACAGGCTCCAGCCCCCGGTCAGCGCCGCCTGGCCACGCGCATCAGGGCCTCGCTGAGCTCCTCCACCTCGTGGACGCGGATGCCGGGGACCGGGTCGCCGAAGTGCTTGGGCACGATCGCCTCGGTGAAGCCCAGGCGCTGCGCCTCGGCCACCCGGCGGCGGGCGCCGGTGACCGTGCGCACGTCCCCGGCCAGGCCGACCTCGCCGACCACCACCAGGCCGCGCGGCAGGGCGACGTCGTTGTGCGAGCTGCCCGCGGCCATCGCCAGCGCGAGGTCGATCGCGGGCTCGGTCAGGCGCACGCCGCCCACCGTGGAGGCGTACACGTCGAGGCTGGCGAGCTTCATCCCGGTCCGCTTCTCCAGCACCGCCAGGATCATGTTCACCCGTGAGGTGTCCAGGCCCGAGGTGGCCCGGCGGGGCGCCGGCAGCGGGGTCGGCGCCACCAGCGCCTGGACCTCGGCGATGATCGGCCGCCGCCCCTCCAGGGCCACGGTGATGCAGGTGCCCGGGACCGGGTCGGTGCGCTCGGTGAGGAACAGGCCGCTGGGGTCGGCCAGCCCCACGATGCCGGTCTCGGTCAGCTCGAAGCAGCCGATCTCGTCGGTGGGGCCGTAACGGTTCTTGACCGCGCGCAGCAGGCGCAGCTGGGAGTGGCGCTCGCCCTCGAAGTGGAGCACCACGTCCACCAGGTGCTCCAGCAGGCGCGGGCCGGCGATGGAGCCGTCCTTGGTCACGTGTCCGACCAGGACCGTGGCGATCCCGCGCTCCTTGGCGAGCTGGATGAGCGCGCCGGTCACCTGCCGCACCTGGGTCACGCCGCCCGGGACGCCGGTGGTGTCGGGGGACATCATGGTCTGCACCGAGTCGACGATGAGCAGGCCCGGCGCCACCGCGTCCACGTGCGAGGCCACGGTGGCGATGGAGGTCTCCGCCGCCAGGTACAGCTTGTCCGACAGCGCCCCCAGGCGCTCGGCGCGCAGGCGGACCTGCCCGGCCGACTCCTCGCCGGTCACGTACAGGACGGGCCCGGCCTGGGCGCGCTTGGCGGCCACCTCGAGCAGCAGGGTGGACTTGCCGACACCGGGCTCGCCGGCGAGCAGGACCACGCCGCCCGGGACGGCGCCGCCGCCCAGCACCCGGTCGAGCTCGTCGATGCCGGTGGGCACGGCCTCGGCGCTCTCCACGCTGATCTCGGTGATGGGGCGCGCCCGGGAGGTCACCGCGGCGGGGGCGACCGCCATGGGCGCCGGGGCCCCGGCCTCCTCGACCGTGCCCCACGCCTGGCACTCCCCGCAGCGGCCCACCCATTTGAGGGTGGTCCAGCCGCACTCGGCGCACCGGAACATCGTCTTCGCTTTGGCCATGTCCGACACGCTAACGCCTGCCGGGGACGCTCCGTCCGCCCCGGACCTCCCCTGTGGACGGGCCGCGGCCGCGGCGCCCGCCCGGGCCGCCCGCCGGGGTCGCCGGACGCGGTGCGCCACAAGAAAGTTACCTACGGGTTAGGACACTTTCCGTGAAGGTCGTGTTACAGAATTCCTAGGGTCCGGAACCTCCGACCACCCCCCGCTCCCTGGAGAGGAGACCCGCGTGCCCCGCACCGACACGCCGTCCATGTCCCCCGAAGCCCCCTTCGCCCCCGAACCGCCCGCGAAGCCGCGACGCTCCCGAAGCGCCGCACTCGTCGCGGCCGCGGCCCTGGGCCTGTCCCTGGCGGCCGCCCCCGCGGCCGCCGAGGAGGCCGCCTTCCAGCACTACGTCGCCCTGGGCGACTCGTTCACCGCCGGCCCGCTGATCCCGCCGTACGCGCCCGGCTCCGACCCCCGCTGCCTGCGCTCCTCGGCCAACTACGCCCAGCTCACCGCCGACCGGCTGGGCGTGGCCGAGTTCACCGACGTCAGCTGCTCGGGGGCGGTCACCGCCGACTTCTCCGAGTCCCAGTTCACGGGGGTCGCCCCGCAGTACGACGCCCTCACCCCCGACACCGACCTGGTGACGGTGGGGATCGGCGGCAACGACTTCGGCTTCGTGGACGTGCTCACCACCTGCGCCAAGCGCAGCCTGGAGAACCCGCTGGGCAACCCCTGCGAGCGCCACTACGGCGACGAACTCGACCGGAGGGTGGACGACCTGCGCGACGAGATCTCCGGTGTGTACGAGGAGATCGCCGTCCGCAGCCCCGGCGCGACCGTGCTCGCGGTCGGGTACCTCCAGATCCTCCCCGAGAGCAACGGCTGCTGGCCGAGGGAGCCGATCGCCCGCGGCGACGTGGCCTACCTGGACGGGGTGCAGACCGCGCTCAACACGATGATCGCCGAGGAGGCCGCCGCCCACGGCGCGGTCTTCGTCGACGTCCTGGAGCGCGGCCACGACATCTGCTCCCCGGGCTCCGAGCGCTGGGTGGAGGGGATCATCCCGGAGAACTCCGCGGCCCCGGTGCACCCCAACGCCGAGGGCATGGCCGCCGTCGCCGACCGCGTCGCCGCCGCGCTGGGCGCCCCCGTCGCCTGACGGGCGCCGCCCGGCCCGGTTCGCCACCGTGGGTGACGGAACCCCGCCGGAGGCGGGCGGGGGAGCCGTGCCGGGTGAGGGGCGTTTGGCCATGGCCTGACCCGGTTTCGGCGCCCTCCGTCAAGGATGCTTTACCTTTTTTGGAGACCGATTAGACTACGGAGAGTGATTTCTCGTGGTGTCTGTGTGACGAATGAAATGCGCGTCGTGACCGACCCATCCGCGTCGCAGGGGCGCGGACGCCACGGCGAACCGACATTCGGCATGTGGAGGACCAGTGCGAATACCGCGACACCACGAGCAAACGCAGGCCTGTCGTCCCGCGGACCCGGGGCGGCAGGCCTCGCACTCCCGGCGGCCCCGGACCGGGGCGCGTGCGCTCTCCGCGGCCCTCCTCGCCGCCGCGCTGGCGTTCGGCGCCGCACCCGGGCTCGCGCAGGCGGCCCCCGCCGCCCCGGCGAACGGGGGCGAGCGCGTCCACCAGCTCTCCTCCGCCACCGCGGAGAGGGCGATCGAGGCCGCCGAGTCCCAGAAGGGGACCCCCTACGCCTGGGGCGGGAGCAAGCCCGGCGGCTTCGACTGCTCCGGGCTCGTCCAGTGGTCGTTCAAGCAGGCCGGGGTGAACCTGCCCCGTATCGCCCAGGACCAGGTGAACCACGGCACCCGGGTGAGCTACTCCAACGCGAGGAGGGGCGACCTCCTGTACTGGACCGACAGCGGCGGCTACGCCTACCACGTCGCCATCTACCTCGGCAACGGCCGGATGATCGACGCGCCCCGGACGGGCGACGAGGTCCGCGAGCGGGACGTCACCCGCTACAACCTCGCCGGAGCCGTGCGGCTGTGACGCCGCCCCCGCAGGCCGCGCGCAGGGCGCCGACGGCCGCGGGCACACGCTCTCCCGGGGGGTGACCCCGGCGGCCCGCACCCCTGGACCCGGTGCACTCAGTACCTCCGCCACCAGAGATTGACCGCGTAGTCCACCGCGGTCCCCGGATGCGCCGCGATGATCTCCGCGGCCAGGGCCGGAGGGAACTCGATCCCCACCACCGCCTCGAAGGCGCGGCGGTCGGTGAAGTCCCATCGCATCGTCAGGGCCTCGCGCCCGAACCCGTGGGAGGACCAGAACCGTTCTACGGCGGCCGGGTCGTACGACGGCAGCGACCGCCGGAACCAGCCGCCGAACGTGGAGCGGGTCGCGTCGTTGTCGATCACGAACGCGACCCCGCCGCGTCGCATCACCCGGTCGAGCTCGGCCAGGCCGGGCTCGCAGCCGGGGCCGAAGAAGTAGGCCCAGCGGGCGTGCGCGACCTCGACGACGGAGTCGGGGACGGGCAGCCGCTGGGCCACACCGTTCAGGACCTCGACGCCGTCCAGTCCCGCCACCCGCTTGCGGGCCCGCGCCGCCAGCGCGGGATGGGGCTCCACCCCGGTCACCCGGGCCGCGCTCCGCGCGAACCGGGGCAGGTGGAACCCGGTGCCGCACCCGATGTCCAGCACCCGGGCGCCCGCCATCGGGCGGATGCGCTCCATCGCCGCCTCGATGACCCCGTCCGGGTCCACGGCGAGGTTCTCCAGCTCGTAGACGTCGGGGTGGCGCCAGATGTTCGGGCTCGGGACGGCCTCTGCGGGGATCATGACCGAAGAGCCTACGCGCAGCGCCCCGCGGGGCGCGGACCGGCGGCACGCCACGTTCACACGGCGGCTACGCACGGGGCGGGCCGGAGCGCATACCCTGTCCACGTGAGCGCTATCCAGGTACCAGACGCGCCCGTCGTCCTCTCGACGGCGTCGGTCTACCCTGAGAAGACCCCGGCCGCCTTCGAGATCGCCGCGAAACTGGGGTACGACGGCATCGAGGTGCTCGTCTCCTCCGACCCCGCCAGCCAGGACATCGACCTGCTGCGGCGCCTCTCCGACTACCACCAGATCCCGGTCACCGCAGTCCACTCCCCGTGCCTCGTCCTCACCCAGCGGGTGTGGGGGCGCGAGCCCTGGGGCAAGCTCGTCCGCTCCAAGGAGATGGCCGAGGCGCTGGGCGCCAAGACCATCGTGGTCCACCCCGCCTTCCGCTGGCAGCGCGACTACGCCCGCGAGTTCGAGGTGGGCGTCGCCCGCATGCAGGAGGAGACCGACGTCGTCTTCGCCGTCGAGAACATGTACCCGGTGCGCGTGCGCGACCGCGAGGTCGTGCCCTACGCCCCGAGCTGGAACCCCCTCGACCGCGACTACGCCGACGTCACCCTCGACATGTCGCACACCGCGATGTCGGGCTCCGACGCCATGGACATGGCCAAGCGGCTGGGCGACCGGCTCTCCCACATCCACGTCGCGGACGGCTTCGGCGGGCAGAACCTCGACGAGCACCTCATCCCGGGCCGCGGCCGCCAGCCGGTCGCCGAGGTCCTGGAGTACCTGGCCGCGGGCGGGTTCGAGGGCCAGCTGGTGCTGGAGGTGAGCACCCGCAAGGCGCCCGACCGCCAGGCCCGGCTGCGGGAGCTGGCCGAGGCGCTGGCCTTCACACGGCTGCACTTCGCCCGGCCCGCCGAACCCGCGGGGGCACCGCGGCCCCGCGACCGGCGCGAGCGGATCGCCCTGCTGCGGCGCCGGCCGCCCGCCCCGCCCCGGCTGTTCGAGGTGGACTCCTCGGGCACGGTCGAGAGCGGCGACGAGGACTGACCCGGCGCCCGTACCACTGGGTGGGACGCGGTGTCCGCTCCGGTTCCCCGGGGCGGCTAGCGTTGGAGGGGACCGCAGAGAGGACCCTTTCATGATCGCGATCATCGGTGCCGGGAAGATGGGCGAGGCGCTGCTCGCCGGGATGCTGGCCAAGGGCCACGCGCCGGAGGACGTCCTCGTCACGGAGCCGCGCGCGGAGCACGCGGCCGAGCTGCGCGAGCGCTACGGCGTGGAGGTCGTGCCGGCCGCCGAGGCCGCCAAGCGCGCGGACACGCTGCTGCTCGCCCTCAAGCCGCAGGACATGGTCGCCCTGCTGGACGAGATCACCCCGCACCTGGGCCACGGGCGGCTCGTCATCTCCGTCGCCGCCGGGCTCACCACCGCCGTGCTGGAGAGCCACCTGCCCCCGGGCACCCCGGTGGTGCGGGCCATGCCCAACACCCCCGCCCTCATGGGGCAGGGGATGACCGCCGTGGCGGGCGGCGCCCACACCGGGCCCGCGCACCTGGAGCGCGCCGAGTCGCTGCTGGGCACCGTCGGCGAGGTGATCCGGGTCGGCGAGCAGCACATGGACACCGTCACGGCGATCTCCGGCAGCGGGCCCGCCTACTTCTACTTCATCGCCGAGACGATGATCGAGGCCGGGGTCGCGATGGGCATGCCGCGGGCCACCGCCCAGAAACTGGTGGGGCAGACCATCACCGGCGCGGCCGCCATGCTCAACGGCTCGGGGGAGCACCCGGTGGTACTGCGCGAGGCGGTCACCTCGCCGGGCGGGACCACCGCGGCGGCGCTGCGCGAGCTGGAGCGGCACGGGGTGCGCGCCGCGTTCACGGACGCGATCGAGGCCGCCCGGGACCGCAGCAGCGCGCTCTCGGGGAACTGAGGCCGGGGCCCCTCCCAGGGCGCTGAGACGTGCGGGGGCGGCAGCCGGTTCCCGGTCGAGGTGGCCGAAAACGGTCGGACTGCACGAAGGGGTCGTCCGGGTACATAGATAGTGTTCTGAGGGAGGGCGGGAACGCCCTCGACAGGCTCTGTCATCTCCCGGGAGGCAGGGTCGCCTCCCCCGTTCCCCCGACCCAGGGCCCCACCTCATGAGTCTTCCCCCTTCGTCCCCAGACCCGTCCCAGCCGCAGGGAGGCCCCGTACCCCCGTCGGGGGGCCCGCCGCCCGCGGGCGACCAGGGCGCACCGGCCGGTCCGCCGACCGGCGGCGACACCCCGTACGGCGGTACTCCCGCCGGGGGTGTCCCCGGCGGTCCGCCGACCGGAGGAAACCCGCCGTACAGCGGTACGCCCGCGGGAGGTGTTCCCGGCGGTGTCCCGACCGGTGGCAATCCGCCCTACGGCGGTACTCCCGCCGGAGGTGTTCCCGGTGGTCCGCCGTCCGGTGGCAATCCGCCCTACGGTGGCACGCCCGCCGGGGGTGTTCCCGGCGGTGCTCCGACCAGTGGTAACCCGCCCTACGGCGGTACTCCCGTCGGTGGTGTCCCCGGCGGTGTCCCGCCCCACGGCGGCATGCCCGCCGGCGGCATGTACTCCGGGGGCGTTCCCGGCGGACCGGGGGCTCCGATGGGCCCCGGCGGACCGACCGGCCCCGGCGCTCCCATGGGTCCCGGCGGCCCGCCCGGCCCCCCCGGCGGCCCGTTCGGCCCGCCCCCGCCGCCCCGGCCCAAGCGCCTGGGCCTGTTCTCCTCGCCCACCGCGCTGCACACCGCCGCCCTCAACGCCACCGGCGTGGGCGCGGGCTACCTCCGCATCAAGCAGTGGCCGTTCTTCGCCGTGGCCCTGGCCGTCACCCTCGGGCTGCTGGTCACCGCGGCGTTCCTCGGTGCCGCCGACAACCTGCTGCTGTGGGCCCCGGTCCTCCTGGCCTGGTTCCTCGCCGCCGCGGCGCACGGCCTCTTCGCCGGCCGCGCCCACGACGAGCGCGTCCTCGCCCAGGGCGGCACCCCGCCCCGCAGCGCCGTCCCCTACCTGACGGCCGGCGGCCTGGCCGTCGCCCTGGTCGTCTCCCTCACCGCCGTCTGGCAGCTCGGCGAGTGGCGGCTGCGCGTGGCCGACGCCTCCCACGCCCGCGGCGAGTGCGGGAACTCCGAGGCCGTCGCCGAGTACGAGTCCGTCGAGGACTTCTTCCAGCTGTCCTTCTCCTCCTCGCTCATGGAGCGCGCCCGCGCCGGGATCGCCGCCTGCCGGCTGCTGGAGCAGGCCCAAGAGGACGTCGCCGCCGAGGACTACGGGCGGGCGCTGGACTCCTACGCGGTCTACTTCGAGCACCCCGCCGCCCGCTGGCAGGACACCGACGGCGAGGTCGCCGACATCCACTTCTCCTACGCGACCGACCTGCTGGAGAACGCCGACGCCGCGCTCGCCGGCGAGGTCACCCCCGAGTACACCGACGACGTCCTGCGGGCCCACGAGATCTTCGCGATCATCCCGGTGGACTACGAGGGCACCGCGGCCGCGGGCCGGGTGCCCGAGGCGCTGGTCGGCCTGTACGAGACGGGCACCAACCGCCTGGGCTCGGAGTGGTGCGTGGGCCTGGACCAGATCGACGTCCTCAGGGACCTCGACTGGAGCGCGGCCCCCGAGATCCCCGACCGGATCGAGGAGGAGCGCCCCGAGGCCGCCCTGGAGTGCGGCTGGGAGTCCGTCGAGGCCCAGGAGTTCGACCAAGCCGACGAGATGGTCGAGATCCTGGAGTCCCAGTACGCCGACTACGAGGCCGGCGACGTCGAGACGATGGTCACCCACATCGGTGCCGGGCGCATCGAGCAGGAGATGGACCTGATGACCGCCATCGGCGAGAGCGACCTGGACGCCTCGCCCACGGGCGGCTCGGGCAACGACAAGTTCGTCTTCGAGATCGTCAACCACTCGCCGTACGAGCTGCGCTTCCTCTACGTGGGACCGGACAAGGTCCACGGCGAGGTCACCGCGGCCCCGTGCGAGGACTGCGACACCTACGCGCCGGGCTCGCCGCCCTCCTACGACGCGTGCTTCGGCGAGGGCGAGACCCTCAAGGTCGAGCTGGAGCCGGGCGAGTACCGCATCGTCATCGCCAACAGCGACTCGCTGTTCACCCGGCCCATGCACGGGACGGTGGACCTGAGCGGCGGGGACCTCTCCGAGAGCTGCTACTACGTCACCACGGGCGAGTAGCGCCCGGCGGGCGGCCGGGCCGGCGCGGGTGTCCCGCACCGGCCCGCGCCGTCCCCGCACCCCGGGGTCCCGAGCACTGTCCGCCCTTGCGTACTGTGTGCTTCGGAACACGTACACCTGAAACGGGGGTCACCGACATGGGAGGGCGCACGTCCTGCTCGCTCCGGGTGGCATGGGACGACGGGCTGACGGCTTACGACTTCGGCCCGCAGCATCCGATGGCACCGATCCGGGTCGAGCTGACCATGGCGCTCGCCCGCGAACTGGGGGTCCTGAGCGCCCCCGGCGTCTCGCTCCTGGACGTGGAGCCCGCCTCCGACGACCTCCTGGCGCTGGTGCACGACCGCTCCTACATCGAGGCGGTCAAGCGGGCCGGGCGGACCCTGGAGCCGGACGACGCCCACATGCTCGGCACCGCTGACAACCCCGTCTTCAAGGACATGCACGACGCGGCGGCGCTCATCTCGGGCGCCTCCGTCGCCGCCGCCAAGGCGGTGTGGACGGGGGAGTCCGTGCACGCCGCCAACATCGCGGGCGGCCTGCACCACGCCATGCGCGGCAACGCCTGGGGCTTCTGCGTCTACAACGACCCGGCGCTGGCCATCGCCTGGCTGCTGGAGCAGGGCGCCAAGCGCATCGCCTACGTCGACATCGACGTCCACCACGGGGACGGCGTCCAGCGCGCCTTCTACAACGACCCCCGGGTGCTCACCATCAGCCTCCACGAGTCGCCGGTCACCCTGTTCCCGGGCACCGGCCAGGCGGGGGAGACCGGCGGACCCGACGCCGAGGGGTACTCGGTCAACGTCGCCCTGCCCGCCGGCACCGGCGACAGCGGCTGGCACCGCGCCTTCGACGCGGTGGTCCCGCCGCTGCTGCACGAGTTCCAGCCGGAGATCCTGGTCACCCAGCAGGGCTGCGACACCCACGCCCTGGACCCGCTCGCCAACCTCACGCTCAGCGTGGACGGCCAGCGGCGCGCCTACGCCGAGCTGCACAAGCTCGCCCAGCGCACCGCGGGCGGCCGCTGGGTGCTGTTCGGCGGCGGCGGGTACGGGCTGGTGCACGTGGTGCCCCGGGCCTGGACGCACCTGCTCGCCGAGGCGGCGGGACGCCCGGTGGACCCCGACCGCGAGACCCCCCAGAGCTGGCGCGACTTCGTCCGGGAGCGCACCGGCGAGCTGGCCCCGCTGTACATGACCGACGGCCGCGACGTGGTGTTCTCGCCCTTCGAGGAGGGGTACGACCCCGGGAACCCGGTGGACCGCGCCATTCACGCGACCCGGACCGCGGTGTTCCCGAGCCACGGTATCGACCCGAGTCTCTGATCAGAGGTGTTCGGGCGGCTTCTCACGAAGACACCCTTTCGTTCCGATCTCTTCTATTTTCTAACCCGATGTCCGTGCCCCCGGTATCGTTTCCGGGAGGGCCATGTCGCCCGGTGAGCGCCGGGGCGAATTCCGGCGGACGGGGCGTGGCGCGCGTCCAGCGGGTAGGAAGAGGTTGAATACCGGGCGAACGTGAGCAGGCGTCGTGGTGGCCGAGCGGCGCGTCACGTGGTCGCCCCGACGAGGAAGGGGAACACCTGGTGACGCCGCCGACACGTGCTGAACTCATCTCCCATCTGGTGCGGACGGGAATCGCCGGACACGTCGACACCTCACGCCAGAACAATCTTCGGCACTACCGGCGCCTGGTCCAGAAGGACCCCTACCACCAGTTCGGCCTCACCTTCTCCCACGACTGGACCTTCTCCGAGGTCCTCGCCCTGATGAGCAAGCGGTGCGGCGTCGTCGGCGACGAGGAGTACGTCTGGGGCATCGACACCATCGACCCCGACCTCACCGTCGACGCCCTGGAGGCCGTCGCCGACCGGATGGCCCTGGCCGCCGAGCGCCGCGAACGGGTCATGTTCGCCACCGGCCACCCGAACAAGCTCCAGGGCACCTACCGGGTCTGGAAGGACGCCCTGGCCGCCCGCGGCTGCCCCGTCCTCACCGCCGCCGGCGGCTACACCTACGAGGTCACCACCGAACGCCCGCCCAACCGCCGCTTCGTCGTCTGGCGGGACGACGTCGCCATCGTCACGGACGGGCACCTGGCCCGGCACAGCCACCACCCGTTCGCCATGCGGGCCATCCTCGGGGACCTCTCCGACCGCGGGGAGCCATGGCCGCAGTTGGTCATCGCGGATCACGGGTTCGCGGGTGCGGCCGGAGAGGCGGGAGTGCCCACACTGGGGTTCGCCGACTGCAACGACCCCGCCCTCTTTCTCGCGGAACACGAGGGAAAACTACTGGTCACGGTCCCTTTGGACGACGGTTATCTGACCGAGGACTACGCGCCGCTGCGCGATTACGTTCTCGCCCGAGCGGGTCTATCCTGAGCCGTGTCGGCCATTTATACCCACCGTTAAACCTCACCCGGGGCGCCTTCCGGGTATTGCTCGGAAGACGGCACGAACGACCTTTCGCAGACGGGAACTCCGCTCTACTCTGAAAACGGACGTGTCAGTAGTGACAGCATGACACGCCGGCGTGGCGTTGGGGCGGAGCACATACCGGGGTCGCTTCCCACCGGCACCGCGTCGGGCCGAACTGGTAGCCAATACTCACGTCCGGGAATGAGGGCGTCGGAAGATGAACGGGAGCAAGCCGCCTCTCGAAGAGGTCAGGTTCCTGACCGTGGCGGAGGTCGCCACGATCATGCGAGTGTCCAAGATGACCGTGTACCGCATGGTGCACTCGGGAGTTCTCCCCGCGATCCGCGTGGGGCGTTCCTATCGGGTCCCCGAGCGGGCCGTCCACGACTACCTCCGTGAGGCTTTCGTCGAGGCGGGATGATCGCGGAACGGCCGGGCCGGGGTGTCCACCCCTCCCGGCCGGCCGCCGGAGCGCGCAGAGCGGGGCCCCCGGACCCCCACGGGTGGTCCCGCTCTCGTGACGGCCCCCACCAGGGACGGACGGCTCTTGCGCCGGGGCGACGGAACGGGCCCCAGGGTGTCTACTACACTTTGTCGTTGTCGTAGTCCGCCCAGTTCACACCCCGTTCGCGAGGTCTCCTCGATGCCCAGTGCCAGAAACGGCGCGCGGTCCCGTCGCGCTGTGACGCGCCTTGCCGCGGCCGCGGCGGCCGCCGTCCTCGCCCTGACCGGCTGCGCCGGGGGCAACGAGATCGAGACCGGCGGCGAGGACGACCGCTTCATCTCGGGCGACGGCAGCGCCACCGCCTTCCCCGCCGACGAGCGGGTCGACGCGCCCGACTTCTCCGGCACCACCCTGGACGGCGACACCATCGGGCTGTCCGACTACGCCGGCGGCATCGTCGTCCTCAACGTCTGGGCCAGCTGGTGCGGGCCCTGCCGGACCGAGCAGCCCGTCCTGGACGAGGTGTACACCGAGTACACCGGCCTGGGCGTGGACTTCCTCGGCGTCAACATCAAGGACGACGACACCGCCGCCCGCGCCTACCTGGAGACCAAGGGCGTCGAGTACCCGAGCCTGTACGACCAGCCCGGCGAGGTGCCCCAGGCGTTCCGCGGCACGGTCCCGCCGCGCGCGATCCCCAGCACCCTGATCATCGACCCCGACGGGCGCATCGCCGCCCGCGTCATCGGGCCGACCACCTACGGCCAGCTCACCGAGCTGCTGAACCCGATCGTCGTGGAGTACGACCTCGGCGACCCTGAGGAGCGCCCCCGCGTGGCCGAGCAGGAGGCCGAGGCGCAGGAGTCCGGGGAGCCCGAGGAGTCCGCGGAACCCGGCGAGAGCCCGAGCCCCGACGGGGACGACGCCTGATGGACCCCGTCGGCACCACCGTCCTCACCGGCTCCCTCCTCATGGCCGTCCCGCTGGCGATCGCCGCGGGGCTGGTCTCCTTCCTGTCCCCGTGCGTGCTCCCCCTGGTCCCCGGCTACCTGTCGTACGTCACCGGGATGAGCGCCGCCGACGTGCGCAAGCGCACCGCGGTCGGGGGCGGCACCGCCACCCTCGCCGAGGTCGACGACGAGCTCGCCGGGCGCCGCTGGACCATGGTCACCGGCAGCGCCCTGTTCATCGCCGGGTTCACCCTGGTGTTCGTGGCCGTGGGCGGCTTCATCGGCTGGCTCGGCGACCTCCTGGTGGACTACACCGACCCCATCACCCGGGTCCTGGGCGTGCTGACGGTCGTCCTGGGCCTGGCCTTCATGGGCGTCCTGCCCGGCTTCGCCCGCGAGTTCCGCTTCCACCGCCTGCCCAGGGCCGGACTGATCGGCGCCCCCCTGCTGGGGGTGCTGTTCGGCCTGGGCTGGACCCCGTGCATCGGCCCCACCCTGGCCGCCGTGCAGACGCTCGCCTTCGTCGAGGGCGGCGCCGGGCGAGGCATGCTCCTCTCCCTGGCCTACTGCGCGGGCCTGGGCCTGCCGTTCATCGCGGCCTCGCTCCTGTACCGCCGCGCCCTCACCGCCTTCGGGCGGCTCAAGCGGCACACCCGCACGGTCACCGTGATCGGCGGTGCCATGCTCGTCCTGGTCGGCCTGGCGATGGTGACCGGGCTGTGGACCCAGTGGACCATCGTCATGCAGGGCTGGGCCGCCGACTACCAGACGGTGATCTGATGAGTACGACCACGACCGAGACGAACGCGGGCGCCGCGGATGCGGCCGCGCCCGGCCCCAAGGGGCTCGGCGCCCTGGGCTGGCTGCGCTGGGCCTGGCGCGTCCTCACCTCGATGCGCACCGCGCTGATCCTGCTGTTCCTGCTGGCGGTCGGAGCCATCCCCGGGTCGATCCTGCCGCAGAACGTGGTGAGCGTCGACGAGGTGAACAACTACTTCCGGGAGAACCCGGACCTGGCCCCCTGGCTGGACCGGTTCTACCTCTTCGACGTCTTCTCCTCGCCCTGGTACGCGGCGATCTACCTGCTGCTGTTCGTGTCCCTGGCGGGCTGCGTCATCCCGCGCGCCCTGGTGCACGCCCGCGCGGTCCGTGCCCGGCCGGTGCCCACCCCGCGCAACCTGGGCCGGATGCCCTACGCCGCGAGGTTCACCACCGACGCCGCCCCCGAGACCGTGCTGGAGCAGGCCGAGCGCGTGCTCAAGGGGTACCGCAAGGACCGCCACGGCGACTCCGTCTCGGCCGAGACCGGCTACCTGCGCGAGGCCGGGAACGTCCTGTTCCACCTGGCCCTGCTCGGCCTGCTGCTGGCGCTGGCCGCCGGGTCGTTCTTCGGCTACCGCGGCAACATGCTCGTCGTCGAGGGCGACGGGTTCGCCAACACGCTGCCCTCCTACGACGCGATCTACCCCGGCCACTGGACCGACATGGACGCGATCGCACCCTTCACGATCCACCTGGACGACTTCGAGGCGCAGTTCATCGAGGAGGGCGACCTGCGGGGGCAGGCCGCGTCCTACGTCGCCGACCTCACCTACACCGAGGAACCCGGCGGCCCCGAACGGACGCACCGGCTGGAGGTCAACCACCCGCTCAGCGTCTCCGGCGTGCAGGTCTACCTGCTCGGCCACGGGTACGCGCCCGAGTTCGTGGTGCGCAACGCCGACGGCGACGTGGTGTTCGACCAGGCCGTGCCGTTCCTGTACCGGGACACCATGAGCTTCGTGTCCGACGGCGTGGTCAAGGTCCCCGACACCGGGAACGAGGACGCCGACCAGCTGGGCTTCGTGGGGGTCTTCCTGCCGACCGCGGCCGAGACCCCCGACGGCGAGCTGACCTCGAGCTTCCCCGGCGCCACGGACCCGCGGGTGACCCTGGAGGGGTACACGGGCGACCTGGGCATGATCGACCCGCAGTCGGTGTACCAGCTGCGCACCGAGGGCATGGAGTCCCTCGGCGAATCCCCGGTGCTGGAGGTCGGCGACGTCTGGGAGCTGCCCGACGGCGCAGGGTCCATCGAGTTCGCCGGCTACAAGGAGTACGTCAGCCTCCAGGCCAACCGGGACGGCGCCCGGCTGCCCGCGCTCATCACCGCGGCCACCGCCGTCGGCGGGCTGCTGCTGACCCTGTTCATCCGCCCGCGCCGGGTGTGGGTGCGCGCCGTCCGCGACGCGGACGGCCGGACCCGGGTGGAGCTGGCCGGCCTCGGCAAGACCGAGGTCGCGGGGAACAACGCCGAGTTCCACGAGATCACGACCGAGCTTGCCGCACGACTCCGGAACGAGTCGGACGACAACCCCCAGAACCCTTCCGACACGAGGAGTGACCGGTGACGTACACTCTCGCCGCGCCGGTGAACGAGACGATGGCGTCCGCCAGCGACACGCTGGTCATCGCCATGATCGTGACCTACGCCGCGGCCCTGTTCCTGTTCGCGATCGAGGCCGCCTACGGGAAGCGGACCAAGCTGAAGGCGGGACGGCTGATGCCGGTCGGCGCCGGCGCGGCCGGCGGGGCCGACGGGGACGACGGCATCGAGGTCAACGTCCGCACCACCGAGGGCGAGGCCAAGGCCTCCCAGAGCGTGCTGGGCAAGGTCGCGCTGGGCGTGACCGCCCTGGGCTTCCTGATGGGCCTGGCCCAGATCATCACGCGGGGCGTGGCCGCCGGCCGCTGGCCCTGGGGCAACATGTTCGAGTTCGTGGTGGCGATGTGCCTGGTCGCGGTGGGCGTGCTGCTGTACGCCTCGTTCCGCTACCAGGCCCGCTTCCTGGGCGCGTTCGTGCTGGTCCCGGTGCTGATCCTGCTGGGCATCGGCGTCAAGTGGCTGTACGTCGACCCGGGCCCGCTGATCCCGGCGCTGCACTCCTACTGGGTGCCGATCCACGTCACCGCGGCCATCCTGGCGGGCGGCGCGTTCATGGTCTCCGGCGTCACCGGCATCACCTACCTGGTCTCCCACCGCACCGAGGTCAAGCGGGCCGCGGGCGAGGACGTCGCGGGCATCGCGGGCCGCCTGCCCAGCCCCGAGCTGCTGGACCGCATCTCGCACCGGCTCATCCTGTTCGCGTTCCCGCTGTGGACCTTCGGCATCATCGCCGGGTCGATCTGGGCCGACGAGGCCTGGGGCCGCTTCTGGGGCTGGGACCCCAAGGAGGTCTGGTCGTTCATCTCCTGGATCATCTACGCCGCCTACCTGCACGCGCGGGCGACCGGCGGCTGGCGCGGACCCAAGGCGACGTGGATCAACGTGCTGGGCTTCGCGACGATCCTGTTCAACTTCTTCGCGGTCAACTACATGTTCAGCGGCCTGCACTCCTACGCCTGAGCGCGGGGGGCGGGGCCCGTCGAGTCGCGTTCGACCAGGCGGGTGCCCAGGACGAGGTCCCGGGGCTCCGCGCCCCGCAGCAGCAGGTCGACGGCGGCCCGGCCGGCCTCCCCCGCGGGCATCGCGACGGTGGTCAGGGCGGGGCGGGTGTGCCGGGCGGTCAGGGTGTCGTCGACCCCGACGACGCTCAGCCGCCCCGGGACGGGGACGCCCCGCTCCCGCGCCGCGGCCAGCAGGCCCAGCGCCATCAGGTCGTTGTGGGCCAGGGCCGCGGTCGCGCCGAGCCCGGCCACGGCGTCGAACGCGGCGGCCCCGCCCTCCTCCGTCGGCGGGTGGGGGCCGACCCGGTGCACACGCACCCCCTGCTCCCGCGCAGCGGCCCCGGCCGCCCGCGCCGCCCGCCGCCCCGTCCACGAGGCCGCGGGCCCGGACACCAGGGCGAGGTCGCGGTGCCCCAGGGCGGCCAGCCGGGCGACGGCCCGCGCGATCCCCCCGCCGACGTCCATGAGCACGCACGGCAGCCCCCGCACCCGGCGGTTGACGACCACCAGGGGGACCTCGGCGGCCAGCTCGCGGATGAGCCGGTCGGACATCCGCGGGGCGGCCAGGACCAGCCCGTCCACCTGGCCCGCCAGCGAACGGACGGCCTCCTCCTCCACCGCGGTCCGCTCGTCGGTGTCGGCGATGAAGAGGTGGTGGTCCCGGGCCCGCGCCTCCTCCTGCGCCGCCTTCAGCAGCGGCGGGAAGAAGGGGTTCGCGATGTCGGCGACGACCACGCCGAGGTTCCCGGTACGGCGGGTCGACAGCGCCCGGGCGGCCCGGTTGGGGCGGTAGCCCAGCTCGTCCGCGGCGGCCAGCACCCGGGCCCGCGTCCGGGCGTTGACCAGGTGCGCCGCCGAGAACGCCCGGGAGACGGTGGACACGTGGACCCCGCTGGCCCGGGCCACGTCCTTGAGCGTCACGGCCACGGCACGACCTTTCGGTGAGGGCCCGGGGCGGGGGAGGGCGGCCGGTCGCTCCGACCGGGTCTGAGTTTTCCCATCTTTCCACGGGCGGAGGGCTTGCTTCTTTCCGGGCGTTCGAGGAGTTTGTTGCAAACGTTTGCAGCCTCATCCCCCAGGAGCGCACCATGCGAAGACGGCTCACCTCTGTCCTGGCCCTCGCCCTGGCCGCGGCGCTGACCGCGCCCGTGCCGGCCGCCGCCGACGACCTCGGGAGGAGGGTGCTGCCCGAGGGCGACGGCTGGGGCTCGGCGGGCGACGGCACCACGGGCGGCGCGGCCGCCGCGGACGAGAACGTGTTCCGCGTGTCCACCGCGGCCGGGTTCCGGGAGGCCATCGCCGGGGACGAGCCCAAGATCGTCTACGTCGAAGGCCTCATCGACGCCAACACCGCCCCCGACGGCTCCCCCCTGGACTGCGAGGACTATGCCGTCGGCGGCTACACGCTGGAGGCGTACCTGGCGGCCTACGACCCGCGGGTCTGGGGGTGGGAGGACCCCTCCGGGCCTTTGGAGGAGGCCCGCGAGGCATCGCAGAACGCCCAGGCCGAGAACGTCCGCTACCGGGTCGGCTCCAACACCACGATCGTGGGGGCCGGCGACGGTGCCGAGCTCACCGGCATGAGCCTGCTGGTCCACGACGTGGAGAACGTCATCCTGCGCAACCTGACCTTCTCCGACGCCCACGACTGCTTCCCCGGCTGGGACCCCGGCGACGGGGAGAGCGGCAACTGGAACTCCGAGTACGACCAGATCGAGGTGTCCGGCTCCACGAACGTGTGGATCGACCACAACACCTTCGACGACGGCGACCGCCCCGGTGCCGGACAGCCCGAGTACTTCGGCCGCAGGTACGAGGTGCACGACGGGCTGCTGGACATCGTGCGGGCCTCGGACCTGGTGACGGTCTCGTGGAACCACTTCGACGGCCGGGACAAGGCCCTGCTGCTGGGCAACAGCGACGGCCGCACCACCGACCGCGGCCGCCTGCGCGTGACGTGGCACCACAACCACTTCGACGGGCTCGGCCAGCGCGCCCCGCGGGTGCGGTACGGCCAGGTCCACGTCTACAACAACCTCTACACGGTGAGCGGCGACCTGTACCAGTACAGCCTGGGAGCGGGGTTCGAGTCGCAGCTGTACGTGGAGAACAACCTGTTCGACCTGCGTGACGGGCACACCGCCGGCGCCCTGCTGTACAACTGGGGCGGCACGGACGTGGGCGGCACGGGCAACGCCGTCATGACGGACGGCCGGGGGAGGATCACCCGCGTCGACCTCGTCGCCGAGCACAACGCGGCCCACCCGGAGACCCCGCTGGGCACCGGGTCCGCCTGGACGCCGCGGCTCGACACCGGGGTCCAGCCCGTGCACGCCCTGCGCGGCCTGGAGCGGAAGACGGGCGCGGGCCTGCTCTGACGCGGAACGGCGCAGGGGGCCGCTCCGGGATGCGGAGCGGCCCCCTGCGACGCAGGGACCCGTGCGGGTCCTGGATGTCGGGCGCGGTCTACTCGTCGGGGTCGATCCGGCGGTCGAGGCCGCGCAGGAACTCGGGGTCGTCGTCCGGACCGAGCGGGTGCGGACTGTTGGAGGGCTTGGCGAAGTCCGACGGGTCGAGGTCGTCGATCGAGGCGGCGGCCTGGGCCGGGGAGGCCGCGGCGCCCCATACGGCGGCCGACTTGCGGGGCCGTCCCAGGAACAGCCACAGGATGGATCCCACGGGCACGAACAGCGCGATGACGACCAGCCAGAGGATCTTCGGAAGATTCCGGGCGTCCTGGGCCGGGGTGGTCAGCGCGTCGAAGAACGCGTACACCCAGAGAACGATCGACACGAGCGTGATCAGGCCACCAAGCCACACCATGTTTCCAGCCTATCTCCCGCTGTCCACTCCCCATGGTCGGGCCGACTCCCACGGCCGTGACGCCGCCGCGCCGTGCGCGGCGGGGGGACCGCGGACCTCGGGGCGGCTGCCCGGGTCGCGGAGGCGCGGCTCCCTTCACCAGGGGCCCGTGCGGACCCCGGGATTCCTCTCGGGGACGCGTCCCCTGGGGGTCAGGAACTGCTCTCGCTCGGCTCGCCGAGCAGGAGGGCGCGGACCTCGGACTCCCGGAAGCGGCGGTGGCCGCCCGGGGTTCTGATGCTGCTGATCCGCCCGGAGGCGGCCCAGCGGGTGACGGTCTTGGGATCAACCCGGAAGAGTGAGGCCACTTCCCCGGGGGTCAACAGGCGTTCGCTTGCTCGTTCCACCTTCACATTCCCCCAATCGTGCCCGCCTGGACTATGGGGGCGGCGGGCGTTTGATCCCCTAGTGTGCATGAGTTGGTCCGTTTCCTCCCTAGTTTTCGGAGAAATTGCGGTGTTGGGGGGAGGAGTACGGGATATGTGACCGGAACGTGATGTTCGGGCCCTGCTGTCGGGATTGGAAACATCCCATGACTATCTGAATCCGGGCGCAGGGGTCCGATCATCCGCGATGAGGGACACAGGCCTACCCGGTGCGGGCTCCCGGCGGCTCACCCTTAACCTGGAGGTGAGAGCACATGAGCGCGCCGACACCGGCCTCATCGAGAGGCCGGCCCCCCGGAAACCGCGACAGCGGACCGGTCGTCTCGTGCGTTGATGGGCGTAGCGACCAATCTAGTCCAGGTAATCATCTGTTGTGAGGCTTTTCGATGCGTAGCTGGCTGCCCTATACCGCCGCCCGCGTGGGGCTGTTCCTGGCGGCGTTCGGAGTGGTGTACCTGTTCGGCGCCCGCTCGTGGATGGCCCTCATCCTCGCCTGGCTGATCAGCGGCCTGGCCTCCTACGTGCTGCTGTCCTCCCTGCGCGACCGGATGTCGGCCTCGGTGGTCGACCGGATCGAGCAGCGCCGCGGCTCCCTGGTGAGCGACCGCCTCGTCGACGGCGCCGCCCGCGAGGACCACCTCCAGGAGGCCGCGGAGGACGCCCCGTCCGCGGAGAGGGCCGAGGAGGCCCCCGCCGCCCCCAAGGACTCCTAGGCCCCGGTCCGACGGCCCGGCCGCTCCGGCCGGGCCGCCGCCGTACCCGCCACCGGGTCCGCCGGGGCCGTGTCGCGCAGGCCCGCCGTGTCCCGGGCCGCCGTGCCCGCTGCGGGTCCTGTCGGGACCGTGGCGTGCAGCCCCGCCGTGCCCTCGGCCGCCATGCTCCGGGCCGCGGCCTCCGGCGGCATCCGTTCGCGGGGCCGGGACCGCACCCCGCCGAAGACCCCGCCGGCCGCTGCCGTTCCAGGCCACCGCCGGCGGCCGCTCCGCCGTCCCGCCCGGCCGGGCGGGACGGGTCCGGAGGGGTCAGGGGAGGGGGAACATGCCCAGGCGGGCGTGGTACTCGCCGGCCAGCCGCTCGGTGTCGCTGCCGACGTAGAGGCCGTCGGAGGTGGCGTGCAGGGCCTCCACCCCGTGGCCGCGGGAGCGGCCCGGGTTCCAGGCCAGGGCGCGCCCGGTGCGCGGGTCCACGGCGGCGATGCCCTCGCGGGCGACCGAACCCGGTCCCGGGTTGAGCGCGCCCTGCTCGTTGTCCATCCAGCGCTGGTGCCCGCCCGCGTACACCGCGGCCCCGGTCACCTCGACCGAGTACAGCGAGTCGCCGCCGGTCTTGTTGACCCAGGTGGGCTCGGCGCCGGGCGTGTCGGTGTTCTCGAACCGGACCACCGCCTTGCACAGCCCCGGCTTGACCCGCGGGCCGCCCGCCGTCACGAGCGCGAAGTACGACCCGTCCGGGGCGTAGTCCATCCGCCGCATGTAGGTGTGCATCGACGAGTAGTCGCAGTCCGGCTCGAACGCGTCGGTGGACCAGCGCGTCGGCTTCCCGGTCGCGGTGTCCAGCACGGCGATCTGGTACCGGTCCTGCCCGTCCACCTTGGTGAACGTGCCGTTGATCGCCAGCCTCCGCCCGTCGGGGCTCAGCGCCAGCTCCTGCACCCGCAGCTCGCCGCGGCGCTGCTCGGAGACGCGCGGCGCGAACCCGGTGTCCACCGCCCCGGTGGTCGTGTCCAGCCGGGCGACGCCCGGCTGCGCGGTCCCGCCGATCCCGGGGAAGGACCCGCCGACGTACAGCCGGTCCCCGTCGGAGGCCAGCCGGTAGGCGGACCCGCCGTCCAGGGTCGCGGTGAACGCCGCGACGCGCGATCCGTCGTGGAGCCGCACCCGGGCCAGCCCGCGGGCCGGGGTTCCGTTGACCGTCCGGAACTCCCCGCCGATGACGACCGTGCCGTCGGGCCCGGGGACCACGGAGGCCACGGTCCCGTTCACGCGCGGGGCGAACTCGCGGATGATCCGCCCGGTGCCGTGCTCGAACGCGAAGATGTTGCGCAGCTCGTGGACGCGCCCGCCGTCGGCGTCGGAGACCCGCTCGAACGCGCCGGTGACGACGACGGTGTCCCCCACGCGGAGGATGTCCTTGACCGCCCCGTCCAGGACGTGCGGCGTCCACTGGACCGGTCGTTCGCCCACCACCGACCGGTGCGCGGTCTCGCCCGCGGCCACGGGGGTCGCTGCCCCGAGCGGGACCAGCAGGGCCATGCCCAGCACCAGGGCGGTGAGCTTCGGTTTCACGGGGTGTTCTCCTCGGTCGTGCGGCAGGGTAAGGGGCACGACCGATTCTCGCAAAGAGTCGCGCCTAAATCACATAGAGTAACGAAATCCGTGCCGCCGAGGGGCCGCCCGCGGCACGGCGGCGTCCGGGCGGCCGTAGGCTGGTGGGCATGGCCCGCGCTGAACTCGACAAGAAGCCCCAGGACGTCGCGGCGATGTTCGACGGCATCGCCGACCGTTACGACCTCGTCAACGACGTCATCTCCCTCGGCCAGGACCGCGCCTGGCGCCGGGCGACCGTCAACGCCGTCGACGCCCACAGCGGTGAGCTGGTCCTGGACCTGGCCGCGGGCACCGGCACCTCCTCGGAGTCCTTCATCCGCAAGGGCGCCAGGGTGATCGCCTGCGACTTCTCCCTGGGCATGCTGTCCACGGGGGTCCGCCGCCGCGGCGGCGCGTCCCGGGGCGGGGTCACCTTCGTCGCGGGCGACGCGCTGCACCTGCCCTTCGCCGACGAGACCTTCGACGCGGTGACCATTTCGTTCGGCCTGCGCAACGTCAACGACGTGGACCGGGCCCTGCGCGAGCTGCTGCGGGTCACCAAGGTCGGCGGCCGCGTGGTGATCTGCGAGTTCAGCCACATCCCGGTGGAATTCGTGGACCGCCTGTACTCGACCTACCTGATGCGCGCGCTGCCCAAGATCGCCGGCGCGGTGTCGGGCAAGGGCGAGTCCTACGACTACCTCTCGGAGTCGATCATGGCGTGGCCCGCCCAGGCCGAGCTGGCCCGGCACCTCCAGGACGCGGGCTGGTCCCGGGTCGCCTGGCGGAACCTGTCGTGCGGGATCGTCGCCCTCCACCGGGGCTTCCGCGAGAAGTAAAACCGACATAGGACCCACCGAGTCGCCTACTTCTTAAATAGCTTCAAAGCTCGCAAAACCCGGAGAACTCTGTGTTCTCCGGGTTTTTGTTGTGCCCTATGTGATGCATGTGGCGGTGGAAAGGGTGATGAGCTGCGTATTTGTCAGTCTGTGGTGGCTTTCATGGCTCTCGTGTGCCTATGGGGCGATTGAGAATGTTTCGCTCCGTATACCCCCCGGGGCTCGCAACCGCGCCGCCAGAGGGCTAGACTGCCGAAAAGAAGCTTGTGAAGTGCTTCACAAGGACACGAGGGATGTGACACATGGCCCTATGTCCGACATGACATGAGTCCCCAACCGTACAACGCACCTGGTCACGGCCCCCGCACGCAGAGCCACCCTCGGGACCGCGGCCCGGACGCCCCATAACGCCGAGAGAACACGACCAGGACAGCCCCCCGTGAGCGGGTCGAAACCCCGCACTGGCCCGCCACGGTGCATCCGCGCGAGCAGTCGAGGACACACCCGTGAGCGAGACAGCCACCTCCTCTCCCGACCTCAGAGGCCGAGGCCGGGACCGCGTCGAGTACGACGCCGACGTCATCGTCGTCGGCGCCGGACCGTCCGGCTCCACCACCGCCTACTACTTGGCGCAGGCCGGACTCGACGTCCTCCTGCTGGAGAAGACCGCCTTCCCCCGGGAGAAGGTCTGCGGCGACGGGCTCACCCCCCGGGCGGTCAAGCAGCTCACCGCCATGGGCATCACCTTCGAGGACGAGGGCTGGATCAAGAACCACGGCCTGCGCATCGTCGGCGCCGGGGTCCGCCTCGAACTGCCCTGGCCCGACCTGGCCGCCTACCCGGGTTTCGGCCTCGTGCGCACCCGGTTCGACTTCGACCGGATCCTGGTCGACCGAGCCGTCACCGCCGGCGCCAAGCTCCTGGAGCGCACCACCGTCACCGGGCCGCTCATGGACGAGCGCAGCAACCGCATCGTCGGTGTCCGGGCCAAGAACGCCGACCGCGAACCCGTGACCTTCCGGGCGCCGCTGGTCGTGGCCGCGGACGGCAACTCCTCCCGGCTGTCCGTCGCCATGGGCATCCGCAAGCGCGACGACCGCCCCATGGGCGTGGCCGTGCGCACCTACTTCACCAGCCCCCGCCACGACGACGACTTCCTGGAGTCCTGGCTGGAGTTGTGGGACAGGAGCGGTGAGAAGGACGTGCTGCTCCCCGGCTACGGCTGGATCTTCGGCGTCGGCGACGGCACCAGCAACGTCGGCCTGGGCATCCTCAACTCGACGGCCTCCTTCCAGGACGTCGACTACCGCAGGCTGCTGCGGCGCTGGACCGACTCCATGCCGCCGGAGTGGGGCTTCACCGAGGAGAACCAGACCACCCCGATCCGCGGCGCCGCGCTGCCCATGGGCTTCAACCGGGTCCCGCACTACTCGCGCGGCCTCATGCTCGTCGGCGACGCGGGCGGCATGGTCAACCCCTTCAACGGCGAGGGCATCGCCTACGCCATGGAGGCCGGCGCCATCGCCGCCGAGGTGGTCGTGCAGGCGCACGGCCGCTCCACCCAGCAGACCCGCGAGCGCGCCCTGCTGCGCTACCCGCAGGTCCTCGCCGACACCTACGGCGGCTACTACACGCTGGGCCGCTACTTCGTGAAGATGATCGGCCAGCCCGAGTTCATGAAGTACGCCACCAAGTACGGCCTGCGCCAGCGCACCCTCATGAAGTTCGCGCTCAAGATGCTCGCCAACCTCACCGAACCCTCGCAGGGCGACGCCATGGACCGGGTCATCAACGGCCTGTCCAAGATCGCACCCGCGGCATAAGCGGCCCCGCCCCTCCGGGCGGCCCCGCAGCCGCCACCGGGGACGACGGGACGGATCAGAGAAGAGCCCGCACAAGTGAAAGCAATCACAAGCGCGACGCCCCGCGGCCGCGCCGATCAGCCGGAAGGAGGGTGACCGGTGGAGCTCTACGCACCGATTTTCGTGCTCGGCGGGATCGGCGCCGCGTTCGTCGTGGTGTCCATGGTCGCCGGGGCGCTGCTGGGACCCAAGCGCTACAACCGCGCCAAGATGCAGGCCTACGAGTGCGGCATCGAGCCCACTCCGCAGCCCGCGGGCGGCGGCCGTTTCACCGTCAAGTACTACCTGACGGCGATGATGTTCATCGTCTTCGACATCGAGATCATCTTCCTCATCCCCTGGGCGGTGCACTTCGACGCCCTCGGCTGGTTCGGACTGGTCGCGATCGTCCTCTTCCTGGTGAACGTGTCCATCGCCTACGCCTACGAGTGGCGCCGCGGGGGCCTGGAATGGGACTGACCCCGCGACCCCCCGCACCCCGCGTCCGCACCCCGCAGCCCCGCCCGGAGGAGGTCCGCAGCTGATGGGACTCGAAGAGAAACTGCCCAGCGGCGTCCTGCTCGGAACCGTCGAACAGGTCGTCGGACTCGCCCGCAAGACCTCGATGTGGCCCGCGACGTTCGGGCTGGCCTGCTGCGCCATCGAGATGATGGCCGTCGGCGGGCCCCACTACGACCTGGCCCGGTTCGGCATGGAGAAGTTCGGCGCCACCCCGCGCCAGGCCGACCTCATGGTCGTCGCCGGGCGGGTGAGCCAGAAGATGGCCCCGGTCCTGCGCCAGATCTACGACCAGATGCCCGAGCCCAAGTGGGTCATCGCGATGGGCGTGTGCGCCTCCAGCGGCGGCATGTTCAACAACTACGCGATCGTCCAGGGCGTGGACCACATCGTCCCGGTGGACATCTACCTGCCGGGCTGCCCGCCCCGCCCCGAGATGTTCCTGGACGCGGTGCTCAAGCTGCACGACAAGGTGCAGAACACCAAGCTCGGCGCGCACCGCGAGCAGGAGATCACCGAAACCGAGGAGCGCATGCTCCGCCGGTCGCTTCCCCTGGTGAGCAAGGACTGACATGAGCACCGACAACGAGCGCGAACGCGACGAGGAGGCCGCGCGCCTCCCCGACCGGCTGGGCGAGGAGCGCCTGGCCGCGCCGATCAGGCGCACCGGCATGTTCGGCACCACCACCACCGGGGACACCTCCGGCTTCGGACGGCTGCAGGTGCGGGGGAGCGCTCCCGTCTCCTCGCAGCGGCCCTTCACCGACCCGGACGACCCGCGCACCGCCGACTTCGACCGGGTGGCCGACGACTTGGAGGCCGCCCTGGGCGACGCCGCCGGGGCGGTGGAGCGGGTGGAGGTCTCGCGCGGCGAGATCACCTTCCACGTCCGCCGCGAGGCCCTGCCCGAGCTGTGCCGCATCCTGCGCGACGACCCGGCCCTGCGCTACGAGCTGTGCCTGGGCGTGACCGGGGTGCACTTCCCGGACCAGGAGGGCCGGGAGCTGCACGCGGTCTACCATCTCCGCTCGATCACGCACAACAGCGAGATCCGGGTGTCCACCACCTGCCCGGACACCGACCGGCACATCCCGTCGATCGTGTCGGTCTACCCGACCAACGACTGGCACGAGCGCGAGGCCTGGGACTTCTTCGGGATCGTCTTCGACGGCCACCCGGCGCTCACCCGCATCCAGATGCCCGACGACTGGCACGGCCACCCGCAGCGCAAGGACTACCCGCTGGGCGGCATCCCCGTCGAGTACCGGGGCGCCACCGTGCCCCCGCCCGACCAGCGGAGGTCGTACACGTGACCCGGCAAGAACACCTTCGGAAGGGAGGCACGGCATGACCGTCACCGAGGACTACATCGACGCCTCCGGCGGCGACTGGGACGACGTCATCGAGAAGGCGCAGGCGACCAGCGCCGAGCGCCTCGTCGTCAACATGGGGCCGCAGCACCCGTCCACGCACGGCGTGCTCCGCCTCATCCTCACCCTGGACGGTGAGACCTGTACCGAGGCCCGGGTCGCGATCGGCTACCTGCACACGGGCATCGAGAAGAACATGGAGTTCCGGACGTGGACGCAGGGCACCACGTTCGTCACCCGCATGGACTACCTGACGCCGCTCTTCAACGAGACGGCGTACTGCCTGGCGGTCGAGAAGCTGCTGGGCATCGAGGACCGGATCCCGGAGCGGGCCAACGTCATCCGCGTGATGATGATGGAGCTCAACCGGATGGCCTCGCACTTCGTGGCGATGGCGACGTTCGGCATGGAGCTGGGCGCCACCACCGTCATGACCAACGGCTTCCGCGAGCGCGAGATGATCCTGGACATCTTCGAGCTCGTCACCGGCCTGCGGATGAACCACGCCTACGTCCGCCCCGGCGGGGTCGCCCAGGACCTGCCGCCCGGCGCTGTCGGCAAGGTCCGGGAGCTGCTGGAGGAGATGCCCAAGCGCATCACCATCATGCGCAAGCTCCTCGACGAGAACCCGGTCTACCTGGCCCGCACCAAGGACGTCGCCTACCTCAACCTGCCCGGCTGCATGGCCCTGGGCGTCACCGGCCCGCTGCTGCGGGCCTCGGGGCTGGCCTACGACCTGCGCAAGGCCAAGCCGTACTGCGGGTACGAGGGCTACGAGTTCGACGTCCCCGTCTCCGACGGCGGCGACGTCTACGCCCGCTACCGGGTGCGCATCGCCGAGATGGAGGAGAGCCTCAAGATCATCGCGCAGTGCCTGGACAAGCTGGCGCCGGGCCCGGTGATGATCGAGGACGCCAAGATCGGCTGGCCCGCCAAGCTGGCGCTGGGGCCGGACGGCATGGGCAACTCGCCCGACCACATCGCGCACATCATGAGCAGCTCCATGGAAGCGCTCATCCACCACTTCAAGCTGGTCACCGAGGGCTTCCGGGTCCCGGCGGGCCAGGCCTACGCGGCCGTCGAGAGCGCCAAGGGCGAGCTCGGGTGCTACGCGGTCAGCGACGGGGGCACCCGTCCCTACCGCGTGCACTTCCGCGACCCCTCCTTCACCCACCTGCAGAGCGTCGCCGCCATGTGCGAGGGCGGCACGGTGGCGGACGTGATCGCGGCCGTGGCCAGTATCGACCCGGTGATGGGAGGCGTGGACCGGTGAGCGGACACGACCACAGCCACGACCACGGCGCGACCGCGATCCCGGAGGGGGCCGACACGTTCCCCGCCGAGGTCGTCGCGCGCCTGGAGCAGGACGCCAAGGAGCTCATCGGCCGCTACCCGAAGCCGAGGTCGGCGCTCCTCCCGCTGCTGCACCTGGTGCAGTCGGAGGAGGGCCACGTCAGCCGGGCCGGGATGCGCTTCTGCGCCGACCAGCTCGGCATCACCCTCGCCGAGGTGAACGCGGTCGCCACCTTCTACACCATGTACCGCCGCCGCCCCGGCGGCGACTACCAGGTGGGGGTGTGCACCAACACCCTGTGCGCCGTGATGGGCGGGGACGAGATCTTCGCCGCCCTCAAGGAGCACCTGGGCGTCGGCAACAACGAGACCACCGAGGACGGCAAGGTCACGCTGGAGCACGTCGAGTGCAACGCGGCCTGCGACTTCGCGCCGGTCGTGATGGTCAACTGGGAGTTCTTCGACAACCAGACCCCGGACTCGGCCAAGCGGCTCGTGGACGACCTGCGCCTGGGCAACGACGTGGCGCCCACCCGCGGCCCGGCGTCCCTGTGCACCTGGAAGCAGGCCTCCCGGGTGCTGGCCGGGTTCGACGACGGCCGCGCCGGCGAGGGCGTGCAGGCCGCCGGGCCCTCGCTGGCCGGGCTGGCACTCGCGCGCGAGCGCGGATGGACGGCTCCCGATCCCGCGAACCTTCCCCGTCCCGCCCAGGGTGAGGAGGAGGCCAAGTGACCACCCTGACCCCGGTCCTGTCCCACAACTGGGACCGCCCCGACTCCTTCACCCTGGAGGGCTACCGGGCCGACGGCGGCTACCAGGCCCTGCGCAGGGCGCTGGCCATGGAGCCCGAGGCCCTCGTCGACCTGGTCAAGCAGTCGGGCCTGCGCGGGCGCGGCGGCGCCGGGTTCCCCACCGGCATGAAGTGGGGCTTCCTCCCGGCCGACAACCCCAACCCGCGCTACCTCGTCGTCAACGCCGACGAGTCCGAGCCCGGGACCTGCAAGGACATCCCGCTCATGCTCGCCAACCCGCACTCCCTCGTGGAGGGCGTGGCGATCGCCTCCTACGCGATCAAGTCGAGCCAGGCGTTCATCTACGTGCGCGGCGAGGTCGTCCACGTCATCCGCCGCCTGCGCAAGGCCGTCGCCGACGCCTACGCCGCCGGGCTGCTGGGCAAGGACATCCTCGGCACCGGGTTCGACCTCGACGTGGTCGTCCACGCCGGGGCCGGCGCCTACATCTGCGGCGAGGAGACCGCCCTGCTGGACTCCCTGGAGGGCTACCGGGGCCAGCCCCGGCTCAAGCCGCCGTTCCCCGCGGTCGCCGGGCTCTACGCCTCGCCGACCGTGGTGAACAACGTCGAGTCCATCGCCAGCGTCCCCAGCATCGTCCTGGGCGGCGCCGAGTGGTTCACCTCGATGGGCACCGAGAAGTCCGCCGGGTTCGGGTTCTTCTCCCTGTCCGGGCACGTCACCCGGCCGGGCCAGTACGAGGCCCCGCTCGGCATCACCCTGCGCGAGCTGCTCGACATGGCGGGCGGGATCCGCGCGGGCCACCGCCTCAAGTTCTGGACGCCCGGGGGCTCCTCCACACCGATCTTCACCGAGGAGCACCTGGACACCCCGCTCGACTTCGAGTCGGTGGGCGCCGCCGGCTCCATGCTCGGCACCCGGGCGCTCCAGATCTTCGACGAGACCACCTGCGTGGTCCGCGCCGTCGGCCGCTGGATCGCCTTCTACGCCCACGAGTCCTGCGGCAAGTGCACGCCCTGCCGCGAGGGCAACTACTGGATGGTCCAGGTGCTGGACCGCCTGGAGCGCGGCCAGGGGACCGAGGCCGACCTCGACAAGCTCCTGGACATCTGCGACAACCTGCTCGGCCGGTCGTTCTGCGCCCTGGGCGACGGCGCGACCAGCCCGGTCATGTCGTCGATCAAGCACTTCCGCCAGGAGTACATCGACCACGTCGAGCAGGGCGGCTGCCCCTTCGACCACTCCAGGTCCACCCTGTGGGCGGACCGCCCGACCACGACGGGAGGGAACCCGTGACCGTCACCACCAACACGCCGGGCGGAGCGGCCCCCGCGCCCCCGCCCGAGGACCTGGTCACCGTCACCATCGACGGTTTCCGCATCCAGGTGCCCAAGGGCACGCTGCTCATCCGCGCCGCCGAACTGCTCGGGATCCAGATCCCGCGCTTCTGCGACCACCCGCTCCTGGACCCGGTCGGGGCCTGCCGCCAGTGCCTGGTGGAGATCCCCGACATGGGCAACGGGCGCGGCATGCCCAAACCGCAGGCGTCCTGCACCATCACCGTGATGGAGGGGATGGTGGTCAACACCCACCTCACCTCCCCGGTGGCGGAGAAGGCCCAGCGCGGCATCATGGAGTTCCTGCTCATCAACCACCCGCTGGACTGCCCGGTCTGCGACAAGGGCGGCGAGTGCCCCCTGCAGAACCAGGCGATGTCCACCGGCCGGGGCGAGAGCCGGTTCATCGACGTCAAGCGGACCTTCCCCAAGCCGATCCCGCTGTCCAGCCAGGTGCTGCTCGACCGGGAGCGCTGCATCCAGTGCGCCCGCTGCACCCGGTTCGCGGCACAGATCGCCGGGGACCCGCTCATCGAGCTGATGGAGCGCGGCGCCAAGGAGCAGGTCGGGATCGCCGGCGGCGAGCCGTTCAACTCCTACTTCTCCGGCAACACCGTGCAGATCTGCCCGGTGGGCGCCCTCACCGGGTCGGCCTACCGGTTCCGGTCCCGCCCCTTCGACCTGGTCTCCACCCCCAGTGTCTGCGAACACTGCTCCGGCGGCTGCGCCCAGCGCACCGACCACCGGCGCGGCAAGGTCACCCGCCGCCTGGCCGGCGACGACCCGCAGGTGAACGAGGAGTGGAACTGCGACAAGGGCCGGTGGGCGTTCACCTACGCCACCCAGAACGACCGGCTCACCCGGCCGCTGGTGCGCGACGAGGACTCCCGGGCCCTGGAGTTCGCCTCCTGGCCGGAGGCCGTCTCCGTCGCGGGCCGCCGCCTGGCCGCCGCCCGCGGCCGGGTCGGCGTCCTGACCGGCGGGCGCCTCACCTACGAGGACGCCTACGCCTACGCCAAGTTCGCGCGGGTCGCCCTGGGCACCAACGACGTGGACATGCGGGCCCGCGCCCACTCGCGGGAGGAGGCCGACTTCCTGGCGGCCCGTGTCGCCGGGACCCCGATCGACGTGGACTTCACCGGCCTGGAGAAGGCCCCGGCCGTGCTCCTGGCCGGGTTCGAGCCCGAGGACGAGTCGCCCTCCACGTTCCTGCGGCTGCGCAAGGCCCACCGCAAGCGCGGGCTGAAGCTGTACTCCGTCGCCAGTCACGCCAGCCTCGGCCTCACCAAGGCGGGCGGCACGCTGATCGGCACCGTGCCGGGCGACGAGGCCCGCGTCCTCAACGCCCTGGAGGACACCGCACCCGAGGCCGTCGAGGCCCTGGGCGCGCAGGGCGCGGTCATCGTCGTCGGGGAGCGGCTGGCCGCCGTCCCCGGCGCGCTCACCGCCGCCGCGGCGCTGGCCGACCGCACCGGCGCCCGCCTGGTGTGGATCCCGCGCCGGGCCGGGGAGCGCGGCGCCGTCGACGCCGGGGCCCTGCCCGGGCTGCTGCCCGGCGGACGGCCCGTCTCGGACGCCTCGGCCCGCGCCGAGGTCGCCCGCGCCTGGAACGTCGGCACGCTGCCGCCGGAGCCGGGCCGCGACACCGCCGCCATCATCGAGGCCGCCGCCCGCGGCGAGCTCGACGCCCTGGTCGTCGCCGGGGTCGAGCTCGACGACCTGCCCGACCCCGAGGCCGCCCGCGCGGCCCTGGCCCGGGTGCCGTTCATCGTCAGCCTCGAACTGCGGTCGAGCGAGGTCACCGACCGCGCCGACGTGGTCTTCCCCGTCGCCGCCGTCGCCGAGAAGTCCGGCACCTTCGTCAACTGGGAGGGCCGCCACCGGCCCTTCGGCGACGCGCTCAAGGTCCCCGGAGCCCTCTCCGACCTGCGGGTCCTGTCCGCGATCGCGGACGAGATGGACGTCCACCTGGGGCTGCCCGACGCCGCCTCCGCCTACCGCGAGCTGCTGGAGCTGGGCCTGTGGGCGGGGGAGCGGGCCGCGGCCCCGGCCGTCCGCCCGGTCCCCGTCCCCGAGCCCCGCCCCGGCGAGGCCCTGCTGTCCACCTGGCGCCAGCTCCTGGGCACCGGGCGGATGGAGGACGGCGAGCCGTTCCTGGCCGGGACGGCCCGGCCGGCCCGCGCCTACCTGTCCCAGGCCACGGCCGACGAGGTCGGGGTGCCCGACGGCGGATCGCTCCGCGTCACCGGCACCCGGGGCTCGGTCACCGTTCCCGTGGTCGTCACCGACATCGCCGACCGGGTCGTCTGGCTCCCGGCCAACGCCAGGGGCTGCGACATCCGTCGCGACCTGGGCAGCGGCGCGGGCGAGACGGTCCTGCTGTCGGCGCCGAGCACCGCCGGGAGGCACCAGTGACCCCCGTCGCCACCAGCGTGGCGCACCTGGCGTCGGAGGAGACGCTCAGCGCCTTCGGCAACGACCCGTGGTGGATCACCACCATCAAGGCGCTCGCCATCTTCGTCTTCCTGATGGTGTGCGTCCTGATGATGATCATGGCCGACCGCAAGGTCATGGGCCGGATGCAGCAGCGGCACGGACCCAACCGGATGGGCCCCTGGGGCCTGCTCCAGTCCCTGTTCGACGGGATCAAGCTCTCCCTCAAGGAGGACCTGATCCCCGAGGGGGTCGACCGGTTCGTCTACATCGCCGCCCCGGTGATCGCCGCCGTCCCCGCGTTCATCGCCTTCTCGGTCATCCCGATCGGGCCCGAGGTGAACCTGTTCGGGGTCGTCACCCCGCTCCAGCTCACCGACCTGCCCATCGCGGCCCTGGTGGTCCTGGCCACCGCGGCCCTGGGGGTGTACGGGTTCGTGCTCGGCGGCTGGGCGTCCCAGTCGCCCTACGCCCTGCTCGGCGGCCTGCGCGCGTCCGCCCAGGTGATCAGCTACGAGATCGCGATGGGCCTGTCGTTCGTCGCGGTCTTCATCATGTCGGGCACGCTCACCACGTCCGGGATCGTCGAGGCCCAGCGCGGGCTGTGGTTCGCGGTGCTGCTGCTGCCGTCGTTCCTGATCTACCTGGTCACCATGATCGGCGAGACCAACCGGCTCCCGTTCGACCTGGCCGAGGGCGAGGGCGAGATCGTCGGCGGCTTCATGACCGAGTACGGGTCCATGAAGTTCACGATGTTCTTCCTCGCCGAGTACGTGAACATGTGCACGGTCGCCGCCGTGTCCGTCACGCTCTTCCTCGGCGGCTGGTACGCCCCCTTCGGGATCGGCACCGCCTTCCCCGGGGCGAACGAGGGCTGGTGGCCCGCCCTGTGGTGGCTGCTCAAGTTCGTCGGCGTCATGTTCCTGTTCATCTGGGCGCGCGGCAGCCTGCCCCGGGTCCGGTACGACCAGCTCATGCAGTTCGGCTGGAAGGTCCTCATCCCCATCCAGCTGGTGTGGATCACCGCCGTCGCGGTCGTGCGGATGCTCGTCCTGGACGGCGCCTCCCCGGTCGTCATCGGCTCGGTCGTCGCCGCGTTCACCCTCGCCACCCTCGCCGCGTTCTACGCCTGGCTCCGGTCGGCGCGCCGCGAACGCGCCGAGGAGGCGGCCCAGCGCGCCGAGAACGCCCGCCGCGCACACGAGGACTCCGCCTTCGGCGGTTTCCCCGTGCCACCGAGCACCGCACCGCACTACGGGAGCAGCGTGCTCGCCGAACCGCCGCGGACGGCCCCGGCCGCCGCGGGCCGCAGCGTCAAGCAGAAGGGGGAGGTCACCGGTGCTTGATTGGCTCAATCCCGTCAAGGGTTTCGGCGTCACCTTCCACACCATGTTCAAGAAGGTGCCGACCGTCGAGTACCCGGAGGTCAAGCGCCCCACGGCGCCGCGCTTCCACGGACGGCACCAGCTGAACAGGTGGGCGGACGGGCTGGAGAAGTGCATCGGGTGCGAACTGTGCGCCTGGGCCTGTCCCGCCGACGCCATCTACGTCGAAGCCGGTGACAACACCGACGACGACCGCTACTCGCCCGGTGAGCGCTACGGGCGGGTCTACCAGATCAACTACCTGCGCTGCATCCTGTGCGGGCTGTGCGTGGAGGCGTGCCCGACGCGCGCCCTCACCATGACCAACGAGTACGAGCTCGCCGACGACAGCAGGCAGAGCCTGATCTGGACCAAGGAGCAGCTGCTCGCCCCCCTCAAGGAGGGCATGGAGGCGCCGCCGCACCCGATGCGCCTGGGCGAGAGCGACCTCGACTACTACGCCACCGGCCGCGGCCAGCACGGTTCCCAGGACGGGCACCACGAGAGCACGGAGGCGGTCCGATGACCCCCTCCGCCCTCCTCGCCTCCCCCCTCGGCCCGACGCACGAGGTCCACCTCGCCGCCCCCATCGGCGGCGGGGAGGCCTCGGCCTTCTGGATCCTGGGGACCGTCGTCCTGCTCGGCGCCCTGGGAGTGGTGTTCTCCCGCAAGGCCGTCCACTCGGCCATGTCCATGGCGCTGACCATGGTGGGCCTGGCGATCTTCTACGGGATCAACGCCGCGCCCTTCCTCATGGTCGTGCAGATCGTCGTCTACACCGGCGCGGTCCTCATGCTGTTCCTGTTCGTGCTGATGCTCATCGGCGTCAGCTCCGCGGACTCCCTCAAGGAGACCCTGGGCGGGCAGCGGCTGCTCACCGCCGTCGTCGCCCTGTGCTTCGTCGGCGCCCTGGCCACCGGCATCACCCGCATCTCCGTGGGCGACCCGGTCGGCCTGGCCGCCGGGACCGCGGCGGCGGGCGGCAGCATCCCCTGGATCGCCGGGGAGCTGCTGCTGCGCTACGTGGTCGCCTTCGAGGCCACCGCCGCGCTGCTGGTCACCGCGGTCCTGGGCGCCCTGGTGCTGGCCCACACCGCCCGCACCAAGAAGCGGCGCACCCAGCGGGAGATCTCCGAGGACCGCATCCGCGGCGACCACCCGACCCCGCTGCCCGGGCCCGGCACCTACGCCCGGCACAACGCGATCGACATGCCCGCGCTGCTGCCGGACGGCCAGGTCGCCCGGCTCTCGCTCAACCCGGTGCTCACCGCCCGCGACCCCGAGTACCAGTCGCGGGTGCCCGACGACGTCCGGGCGGGGCGCCCGCCGCTCCCCGGCGGGGCGTCGGACTCGGCCCACTCCAAGGAGGGCGAGCCCACCGCGGGGGCCGAGGCCCACCCGCACGAGGCGGGTGCCGGCGACCAGGCCCAGGAGAACGGCGACGGGCAGGAGGTGGAGTCGACATGGACCCGATGAACTACATCGTCCTCGCGGCGCTGCTGTTCACCATCGGCGCGGTCGGCGTGCTCATCCGGCGCAACGCGATCATCGTCTTCATGTGCGTCGAGCTGATGCTCAACGCCTGCAACCTGGCGTTCGTCGCGTTCGCCCGCATGCACGGGGACATCGAAGGGCAGGTCATCGCCTTCTTCGTGATGGTCGTCGCCGCCGCCGAGGTGGTCGTCGGTCTCGCGATCATCATGCAGATCTTCCGAACCCGCAGGTCCGCGTCGCTGGACGACGCCAACCTGCTCAAGCACTAGAAGGCGACGTGGCAGTGCAACAACACACTCTCCTCGCCGCCGACACCGGGACGGCGGTGGCCGCGGAAGGCGCGGTTCTGTCGAACGCCTGGCTGCTCATCGCCCTGCCGCTGGCCGGCGCGGCGGTCCTGCTGCTGGGAGGCAAGCGGACCGACTCCTGGGGCCACCTGCTCGCCACGGCGCTGCCGGTGGGCTCGTTCGTGTGGGCGGCCCTCATCCTGTTCGACCTCCTGGGCCGGGCCCAGGACGCGCGCAGCGTGTCGGTCCCGGTCTACGAGTGGTTCTCGGTCGGCGAGTTCACGGTGGGGGCGGACCTGCTGGTCGACCCCCTGTCCATCAGCTTCGTCCTGCTGATCACGTTCGTCGGGTCGCTGATCCACGTCTACTCGATCGGCTACATGTCCCACGACCCGGGGCGGCGGCGCTTCTTCGCCTACCTCAACCTGTTCGTGGCGGCCATGCTGGTGCTGGTCCTGGCCGACAACTTCGCCCTGCTGTTCCTGGGCTGGGAGGGCGTGGGCCTGGCGTCCTACCTCCTCATCGGGTTCTGGCAGTACAAGCCGTCGGCGGCCACCGCGGCCAAGAAGGCGTTCATCATCAACCGCGTGGGCGACATGGGCCTGCTCGCGGCGATCATGATCATGTTCACCGCCCTGGGCGCCGTGAGCTTCAGCGACGTGTTCGCCGCCGTCCCCGGCGCCGGGAACGGGGTGCTGGTCGCCATCGGCCTGTGCCTGCTGCTCGGCGCCTGCGGCAAGTCCGCGCAGCTGCCCCTGCAGGCGTGGCTGCTGGACGCCATGGAGGGCCCGACCCCGGTGTCGGCGCTCATCCACGCGGCGACCATGGTCACCGCGGGCGTCTACCTCATCGTCCGCGCCGGGCCGGTCTTCGAGGCCGCGCCCGCCGCGCAGACCACCGTCGCGGTGGTCGGGGCCGCCACCATGCTCGCCGGCGGGATCATCGCCTCGGCCAAGGACGACATCAAGAAGTCCCTGGCCGGCTCGACGATGAGCCAGATCGGCATGATGGTGCTGGCCGCCGGGCTCGGCCCGGTCGGGTACGTGGCCGCCATCGCCCACCTGATCACGCACGGCTTCTTCAAGGCCGGGCTGTTCCTGGGCGCCGGATCGGTCATGCACGCCATGGACGACGGGGTCGACATGCGCCGCTACGGCGGCCTGGCCCGGGTCATGCCGATCACCTTCGCCACCTTCGGACTGGGCTACCTCGCCATCATCGGCGTCCCGCTGCTGTCCGGCTGGTGGACCAAGGAGAGCATCATCACCGAGGCGTTCGGCGTCGGCGGCACCCAGGGCATGGTCCTGGGGTCGGCGGTCATCCTCGGCGCCGGGCTCACCGCCTTCTACATGTCCCGCATGTTCTTCATGACCTTCCTCGGCGAGAAGCGGTGGGACGAGGGCGTGCACCCGCACGAGTCTCCGGTGAGCATGACCGCCCCCATGGTCGTGCTGTCCATCGGTTCGGTGTTCCTGGGCGCGTTCCTGGTGTTCGGCGACCGGTTCGCGAACTTCCTGGCGCCCACCATCGGCGCCCACCCGCACCACTTCGACCTGGCCCACGCCTTCACCTCGCCCTACGGGCTGGCGGCGCTGGGCGTGCTGGTCCTCGGTGTGGCGGCGGCCTGGGCCGTGTACCTGCGCCGCCCGGTCGCGCGCACCGCGCCGAAGGGGAACCTCGTCACCGTCGCCGCGAGCCGCGAGCTGTACGGCAACGAGATCAACGAGGGGCTGTTCATGCGCCCCGGCCAGGTCCTCACCAAGGTGCTCTCCGACATCGAGGACAAGGTCATCGACGGGTTCGTCAACGGGCTCGGCGCGGGCGTGCGCGACTCCTCCCGCGGGCTCGGGCGGGCGCAGACCGGCTTCGCCCGGTCGTACGCGCTCACCATGCTCTTCGGCGCCGTGATCGTCGCCGCGACGCTGGTTGTGAGGTTGTAGACAATGATCCCCTGGCTCACCATCGCGATCGCGTTGCCCGCGATCGGCGCCGTGCTCGTCTGGGCGCTCCCGCGCACCGGTGCGGGCGGCCGGGCGCCGGCCGCGTCGGCCGCCGCCGTCGCGTCCGAAGGGGGCGGCGGCACCGCCACGGCGGTCCGCGCCCCCGCGGCCACCGCCTCCGGGGCGGCCTCCGCCGAGAACGCCAAGCGCATCACGCTCGGCTTCTCCCTGGCCACCCTGGCCGTCCTGGTCGCCATGTCCCTGCGCTTCGACACGTCGAACGCCGGCTCCCTCCAGTTCGTGGAGGAGTACCCGTGGATCCCCCGCTTCGGGGTCCACTTCGCCGTCGGGGTGGACGGCATCGCCCTCACCCTGATCCTCATGTCGGCGGTCCTGGTCCCGCTGGTGGTCCTGGCCGCCTGGAGGGAGCACGACGACCGGGAGGACGGCGGGCGCGGCTACTTCGCGCTCATACTGGCCTTGGAGGCCATGATGATCGGGGTCTTCGCGGCCACCGACGTCTTCCTCTTCTACGTGTTCTTCGAGGCCATGCTCATCCCGGTCTACTTCATGATCGGGCGGTACGGGCGCGGCGACGAGCGGGCCCGGGCGGCCGTCAAGTTCCTGCTGTACAGCCTCGCCGGCGGCCTGGTCATGCTGGTCGCCGTCATCGGGGTCTTCGTCCACGGCGGCACCTTCCTCTGGGCCGACCTGGTCGGGGAGGACGGGGCGCTGGCCGCCCTGGACCCGTCCACCGCGCGCTGGCTGTTCCTCGGCTTCTTCATCGCCTTTGCGATCAAGGCGCCGATGTGGCCCGTGCACACCTGGCTGCCGCAGGCCGCCGGGGCCTCCCGCCCCGGCACCGCCGTGCTGCTGGTGGGCGTGCTCGACAAGGTCGGCACCTACGGCATGCTGCGGTACTGCATGGAGCTGTTCCCCGCGGCCGTGTCCTGGTTCGTGTGGCCCGTGGTGGTGCTGAGCCTGGTGAGCATCGTCTACGGGGCGATCCTGGCCATCGGCCAGACCGACATGATGCGCCTGGTCGCCTACACGTCGATCTCCCACTTCGGGTTCATCACCCTGGGCATCTTCGCGATGACCGCGCAGGCCCAGACCGGGGCCGCGCTGTACATGGTCAACCACGGGTTCGCGACCGGGGCCCTGTTCCTGGTCGTGGGGCTGCTCGTGGCCCGCCGCGGCTCCTCGCGCATCGAGGACTTCGGCGGGGTGCAGAACGCGGCGCCCAAACTCGCCGGGGTCTTCCTGGTCACCGGCCTGGCCGGGCTCGCCCTGCCCGGGCTGGCGCCGTTCGTGAGCGAGTTCCTGGTGTTCGTCGGCGTGTACGCGTTCAGCCCCGTGCCCGCCCTGATCGCCGTGATCGGCGTCGTGCTCGCCGCGCTCTACATCCTGTGGATGTACCAGCGCACCATGACCGGGCCCACCGCCGACAGCGTGTCCGGGTTCAAGGACCTGTCCGCGCGCGAGGCGTGGGCCGTCGGTCCGCTGCTCGCGCTCATCATCGCGTTCGGGCTGTACCCGCAGCCGCTGCTCGACGCGATCGAACCGGCCGCGGAACGCACCGTGGTGGCCACGGTCGACTCCGCCGAGGAAGGAGGCGCGGAGTGATCCCCCAGGACCTCCCCGTCGTCACCCAGGAGGCACCGGTCCTCGACTGGTGGCTGCTGGCACCGCTGCTCACCCTGTTCGGCGCCGCGATGGTGGCCGTGCTGTTCGAGGCGTTCGTGCCCGCCGCGCGCCGCCGCCCGCTCCAGATCGGCCTGGCCGCGCTGGCCCTGCTCGCGACGTTCGTGCTCGTCGTGCTCCAGGTCGGTTCCCTGCCCGACGGGCAGGCCGGGGTGACCGTCGGCGTCGGCTCGCTGGCCGTCGACCGGACCGTGCTGTTCTTCCAGGGCACCATCACGGTGCTGGCGCTGGTGAGCCTGCTGCTCATCGCCGAGCGCCGCGACGGCCGGGACGCGTTCGCCGCCCAGGCGGCCGCGGTCCCCGGCAGCGAGGAGGAGCGGGCGCACATCCTGGCCGGGTCGCAGCACACCGAGATCTACCCGCTGGTGCTGTTCGCGGTGCTGGGGATGCTGATGTTCCCCGCCTCGAACGACTTCCTCACCATGTTCATCGCCCTGGAGGTGATGAGCCTCCCGCTGTACCTGATGTGCGGGCTCGCCCGCAGGCGCCGCCTGTTCTCCCAGGAGGCCGCGGTCAAGTACTTCCTGCTCGGGGCGTTCTCCTCGGCGTTCTTCCTGTTCGGCGCCGCCATGGTGTACGGCTACGCCGGCTCGGTGAACTTCGGCGAGGTGCGCGCGGCCGTCGAGGCCGGCGGGGCGGCGATCTTCGCCGACGGCAACGGCGAGCCGCTGCTGCTCATGGGGATCGGACTGGTCGCCGTCGGCCTGCTGTTCAAGGTCGGCGCGGTTCCGTTCCACAACTGGAAGCCGGACGTGTACCAGGGCGCGCCCACCCCGGTCACGGCGCTGATGGCCTCCTGCACCCTGGTCGCCGCGTTCGGCGCCCTGCTGCGGGTGTTCTTCGTGCCCTTCGGCGGCCGGATCGGGGCCTGGGAGCCGATGCTGTGGATCATCGCGGTGCTCACCATGGTGGTCGCCGCGGTCATCGCCGTGTCCCAGCGGGACGTGAAGCGGCTGCTGGCCTACTCCTCGGTGGTGCACGCCGGGTTCATCCTCACCGCCGTGGTCGCCGGGAGCACCGACGGCCTGGCCGGGGCGATGTTCTACCTGGCCGCCTACGGGTTCACCACCCTGGGCGCGTTCGCCGTGGTCACCCTGGTCCGCACCGCCGACGGCGGGCAGGAGCTGGGCGACCTGGACCGGTGGGCGGGGCTGGGCCGCCGCCACCCGCTGCTGGCGGGGGCGCTGTCCCTGTTCCTGCTGGCCTTCGCGGGCATCCCGCTGACCAGCGGGTTCATCGGCAAGTTCGCGGTGTTCGAGGCCGCCGTCGCCGCCGGGGCCACCCCGCTGGTGATCGTCGGCGTGCTCAGCAGCGCCGTCACCGCGTTCTTCTACGTCCGGATCATCGTTGTGATGTTCTTCCGGGATCCGGAGGCCGACGGGCCCACCGTCGTGCGGGCCGGGGCCGCCACCGGCGGGGTCATCGCCATCGGCGTGGCCGCCACCCTGGCGCTCGGCCTGTACCCCGGGCCGGTGCTCGACAACCTGCTGCCCTCCCCGGAGAGCGGTCAGGACCCGGTCTCGGTGATGGTGGACCAGGCGTCCACCGAGGGCGGGCGGCCGTAGGGGCCGTTCTCGAACGCACCCCTGTACCACCGGGGGTCCGCGAGGGCGCACGGGGTTCTGGAAGGGCCGAAGGCCCCAGTTCCCCGGGCGCCCTCGCGCGAACCGGGGCGGAGCGGGGGTTCGAGGGGGCACGGCCCCGGCCCGGGCCGGATGAGCTGCGGTTCCGTTCCGGTCCGGGTCGTACCCGGGTGTGGCTTTGGATGATCATTCCGGGTCGGATACCGTGGCAAGTCGGATCATGTTCATGTGCTGAGCACGCGGCGACCCCGAAAGGCCGCCGCCGTGCCCGTTCAACAGGTGGAGCTTTACGGTGAGCGGTGCTGTCCCGAGCGGGTTTCTCGCTCTGCCGAGAGTCGACTCGGCCCTCGCCCGGGAGGTCCAGGACGGTCTCGAGAGGGTCGAGGACGTCCTGAGGGAGTCGGTGCGCGCGAGCGACCCGATGCTGACCGAGGCCGCCTCCCACCTGCTGGAGGCCGGGGGCAAGCGGTTCCGGGCGATGCTGGTGCTGCTGGCCGCGCACTTCGGCGACCCGGACATGCCCGACCTCGTCCCGGCGGCGGCCGTGGTCGAGCTGACCCACGTGGCGACGCTGTACCACGACGACGTCATGGACGAGGCGGAACTGCGCCGCGGCAAGCCCAGCGCCAACCAGCGCTGGGGCAACACCATCGCCATCCTCACCGGCGACTACGTGTTCGCCAAGGCGTCGGAGATCCTCGCCGACCTGGGCCCGGAGGCCGTCCGCCTCCAGGCCGAGACGTTCGGCCGGCTGGTCCAGGGACAGATCCTGGAGACCTCCGGCCCGCCCGAGGGCGTCGACCCGCTCGACCACTACCTGCGGGTCATCGGGGACAAGACGGCCTCCCTCATCGCCTCCTCCGCCGAGTTCGGCGGCATGTTCGGCAAGGTCGACCCGGTGACCACCGGCACGCTCACCCGCGCCTGCGACGCGCTGGGGATGGCCTTCCAGCTCGCCGACGACCTCATCGACGTGGCCGCCGAGACCCGCGAGTCCGGCAAGGTCCCCGGCACGGACCTGCGCGAGGGCGTGCTGACCCTGCCGATGTTCTACGCGCTGCGCTCCACCGACCCGGCCGACGACCGGCTCAAGTCGCTGCTGGGCCGCCCGCTGGACGACACCGAGGCCGAGGAGGCCCTGGGCCTGCTGCGCGCCCACCCGGCGATGGCCGAGGCGGAGAAGACCCTGCGCGGCTGGTCCGACAAGGCCCGCGCCGAGCTGGCCACCCTGCCGCAGGGCCCGGCGCGCGACGCCTTCGAGGCCCTGTGCGACTACGTGGTGGAACGCTCCGGCTGACCGCCCCGCCCGCGCACCGACGGCGCCGCGTCCCACCGGGACCGGCGCCGTCGGCGTTCCCGGTGGGAGGGAACCGGGGGCGGCTTCCCGCCGGCCGACCACATCCCGGCCTGAGCGGGACACGCCGATGGCGCCGCCGGTGCGGCGCCATCGGGCTGCGGGAAGGAGCGGCGGGACGCCCCCGGGCGCGTCGGGGGCGTCCCGGTCCCCGGGCGGGTACGCGCCCGGGGGGAACCGCCTAGCTCACCACGGGCAGGGCCTCGGAGCCGGGCAGCGGGTTCAGGAAGGTCGGGTGCGACACCGTGCCCTCGGGCGCGGGCGGGGCCTCGGCGGTGCCGCCCTCGATGGAGACCAGGTCGCTGGTGTCCAGGTCCTCCAGCAGGGCGGGCCCGCGGCTCAGTCCGGTCACCAGGTCCTCGGCGGTGGACATGTCGGGGCCCTCGGCCAGGGTGGGCAGCGACGAGGTGTCGGCGACCTGCGGCAGGGCCTCGTCCACGGCGGGCAGCCCGGTGCCCACCCGCGGCACCTCGCTGTCGGCGATCGGCCCGTCGAGGGCGACCATCTCGGCCGAGCCCAGGTCGGAGGCGCCGGTCATCAGCGCGTCGGTCAGGTCCGACAGCCCCGGCGTCCGCTGGCCGTCGGGCAGCTGCGCGACGGCGGGCGTCTCCACGACGGCCGGCCCCTGCGCCAGGGGGGAGGTCTGCTGCTCACGCCGGGGAACGGCGGTGATGCTCTCGTCCAGGTTGCGGTTGCCGACCGCACCCAGGACCTCCTCCTCGCCCAGGCTCACGTAGTTGTCGTCGGTGACCGGGTTGGACTCCACCACGTCCTGGAGGGCCTTGGGCGTCTCCACGCCGAACGCGTAGGCGAAGTCCCACATGTTCGGGACCACGGGCTCCTGGGCGCTCTGCGGCACGGTCCCGCCGGCGGTCGGCAGGGCGGGGGCCACGTCCAGGACCTCGCCGACCCCCAGGGTGTTCTCCCGGGTCAGCGCGGTGGGGTCGGACAGGTCCACGGCCTCGGTGACGGCCGCGGCCTCGGACAGCCGGGAGGCGTCGAGGCCCTGGGCCAGGTCGCCGGGGCGGGGCAGGTCGGAGACCGAGGGCACGCCCAACTCCTCGCGGAGGCCGTACGCCGCGACCACCGTGTGCGGGAGCACCTCCGAGGCGGCCCCCTCCACGGCCCCGCCCGCGCCCTGGGCGGTGGTCCCGAATTCGTCGCCCGCTTCGGTGGCCCGCTTCTGGACGGCCTCGCCCAGGTCGTGCCCGACGGTGTCGTGCGGGTTCCCGTCCAGGCCGGTCGCGTCCTGGGTGGCGGCGAGGGCGTCGGCCAGCGCCGCGCTCGGGTTGGCGACGCCGCCGACCGGGGTGGCGATCTCCGGCTCGCCGGCGGGCACCATCGCGGCCAGGTCGGGCGCGGGCTTGTCGGCGTTGCGGGAGGTCTCCTGGAGTTCGGAGAGCGTGCTCCCGGCGACCGGGCCGATCCCGCCGGGGAAGGCGCTGTTCATGGTCGGGGCGACGCCCTCCACGAGCGCCCGCTCGACGGTGGGGGCGATCTCGGCGACGGGGGAGGCGAGCGCCTCGGCCCCCGAGACACCGGCGCCGAGGGCGACGAAGCCGGCGGTTCCGGCGGCGAGCAGAACAGCCCTGGCTGAAATGCGCTTGGCCTGCGACATGGGTTTCCTTCCAGAAGGCTCTGTGGTTGCGGTGTGCTGCGGGGCGGCCGCGACGTCGGGTCGGGGCCGGCCGGGAGCCGGTGGACCACCGGCTGACGTGAATCACGTGAGCGGGACCGCGGCGGGGCGGTACGGGGCACGGGACTCAGGTCAGCTCCCAGAGCGGGAAGGGCTGGGAACGGGTCCGTCGGAGCGGCCCGTTCCTAGTCGGGGGAGACCGTGGGGTCGTCGGCGGCGCCCGCGGGCACCGGGTGCACGGCGTCGACGGCGGTCGAGAGCACGTCGGCGGCGGGAGCGGTGACGGGCACGACGGCGAGGTACCCGGCGACCGCGGGGGCGCCGGCCCCGGTGGGCGCGGCGGAACCGGTGGAGAGCTGGGGGGCCGCGGAGACGTCGTGCTCGGCGGCGGCCGCGGGGCGCTGCCCGTCCACCGTCGCGGCGTCGGCGACCGCCCCGGCGGCCCGGAGCACCGGGAGCGGCGCGGGGGCGGCGTCCCGGAGGACGGCCTCCCCGGCACCGGCCTCCCCGCCGGGCTCCCCGTCCCCGGCGCCGGGGCGGGCGGTCCCGGCGGGCTCGGCCGCGGCCGCGGGGGCCGCAGCGGCCGGCTCCGCCGGCGCGGGGGCCACGCGGGTGGCGGCGATGTGGGCCACGAGGTTCTCCGCTTGGACCTGGTCGGCGGCCGAGAGCTCGCGGACCACGCGCCGGGCGCCCTCGTGGACCTCCTCGCCGACCTCGGTGACGGCGGGGGCGGACTCCGTCCGCTCCTCCAGGCTCCGGTGGACGGTGCCCAGGGTGTCGGTGACCGGTGCGGCGACCTCGGCGACCCCGGCCTCCAGCGAGGGGTCCAGCCCCTGCGCGAGCCCGGTGTCCAGCGAGGCGGCCCGGTCCAGCGAGGCGGCCCGGTCCAGGCCGAGCGGCCCGGCGGTGTCGGCCTGCGCGGACGGCGCGCCGATCAGCCACAGGGCGGCCAGGGCCGCCCCGACGAACAGCGGCAGCAGCAGCAGGGAGGGCGGACGCACCACCGCGGCCGCGCGCGGGGCGCGGGGCGTGCGGCTGGTGCGGGACATGAGGGTGCCCTCCGTGACGTGCGGACCGTCGGGAACCGGGAGACATCCGGTTCGCGACTCGACGTTAGCACAAGGTCACGGATCGTAGTTTCGGAACGCCGGAACCGGGAACCCCGAGGTCAGTCGCAGGGCTCGACGGCCGGGCTCTCCGCCCGCCGCCGCTGCGCCGACCGCGCCCGCGCGCCGCGCACCTGGTCGAACGCGAACACGCACAGCGCCAGCCACACCAGCGCGAACCCGGCCCACCGGGCGGGCGGCATCTCCTCGCCCTGCACCAGCCAGCCGATGAAGAACATGATGGTGGGCGCGATGTACTGGAGCATCCCGATCACGCTCAGCGGCAGGCGCCGGGCCGCCACCCCGAACATCAGCAGCGGCAGCGCCGTCACGAAACCGCCGCCGACCAGCAGCGCTGTGTGTGCGGGGGACACCGAGACCGCCGTCCCCGCCCCGGAGAACTCCAGGTACAGCACGTAGCCCAGGGCGGGCAGGAACATCACCAGGGTCTCCACGGTGAGGCTCTGCATCCCGTCCAGGTCCACGTACTTCTTCACCGCGCCGTAGGCCGCGAACGACGAGGCCATCAGCAGCGCCAGCCACGGCGTGACGCCGTAGCCGACCGTCATCACCACGACCGCGAGCAGGCCCAGGCCCACCGCGGTCCACTGCGCCGCGCGCAGCCGCTCGGAGAACAGCACCACGCCCAGGCACACCGCCATCAGCGGGTTGATGAAGTACGCCAGCGAAGCCTGGAGGGTCTGCTCGGTCGACACCGAGTAGATGAACCCCCACCAGTTGAGGGAGATGAGGACCGCGGCGGCGGCCACCGGCAGCAGCCGGCGCGGGCTGCGGACCACCCCGGGCAGCCACTTCCAGCCGCGCCGGGCCAGCATCAGGAACACGCACATCGCCAGCAGCGACCACACCATGCGGTGGGCGAGGATCTCTGCGGGCTGGGCGGCGGAGAGGAAGGGCCAGTAGAGGGCTGCGAAGCCCCAGAGGAGGAAGGCGCCCGCCCCGAGGGCGACGCCGCGGTTGGATTCCGGCACGTCTGCAATCGTAGGACGATTAGTCCGACATGTCGCCTGTGATCCCGCCCTCCGTCCCGCCGCTAGAGTCGTGCGCCATGGACTGGGAAGAGCGGATCGGCCGGATCAGGCAGTGGCGGCGCGACGGCGTGCGGGCGCCGCACAAACCCCTCCTGCTGCTGTACGCGCTGGGCCACCACCAGCGCCACGGCGACGCCCCCATCCTCTACAGCGCCGCGGAGGAGCGCCTCCGGCTGCTGCTGGACGAGTTCGCCCCACCGGCCAAGAACGGCACGACGCCGGCCTTCCCCTTCCGCCGCCTGGCCAACGACGACGGGCTGTGGCTGCTCGCCACGGACGACGGCGACGACCCCGGGGACAATCCGGGCCGGCTGCGGCGCTCCGGCGCCCGGGGGAGCCTCGCCCCCGACTTCTCCCGCGCGCTGGAGGAGGACCCGGGGCTGCGCACCCGCGTCGCCCGCCTGCTGCTCGACGCGAACTTCCCGTCCTCCCTGCACGAGGAGGTGCTGGCCCTGGCCGGGCTCTCCCTCGCCCCCGGGCGGTGGGCCGCGTCCGGCGACCGCGACCCCGCCTTCCGGGAGGCGGTGCTGGACGCCTACGGCCACCGGTGCGCGTTCTGCGGCTACGACGGGTGGATGGACGGCGTCCCGGTCGGCCTGGAGGCCGCCCACGTGCGCTGGTGGTCCCAGGCCGGGCCCGACACGGTGGACAACGGGCTGGCGCTGTGCTCCCAGCACCACCTGCTCCTGGACCGGGGCGTCCTCGGCCTCACCGCGGAGCTGACCCTGGACGTCTCCCCGCGCTTCGAGGCCCGCTCCGACCAGGCCCGGCGGATCGTCACCGACCTCGCCGGACGCGACCTGCTCCTGCCCGCGGCCTCCCCGCCGGTCGCCCCCGACCACGTGCGCTGGCACCGCGAGCAGGTCTTCAAGCACCCCGTCCGCGCCGCCTGAGGGCCGCCCCGCCGGCGCCCCTTCCCGGAGCGCCTCCGGCGCCCCGCCGCCGGGTCCCTGGAATCCGCGTGCCCGAACAGGTAGGAAAGGGAACTACGGGGGCGGAAGGGGCATCGGGATGGGTCGGTCTGCGCACGACGGGATCATGGAGAGGCTCCGGCCGCGGCTGGACTTCGCCCGGTTCGACCGGCTGCGCTCCTACGGGACCGGGCACGAGGTGAAGGCCGGCGACGTCCTCACCCGCGCCGGCGACTTCGAGCGCGACCTCATCGTCCTCGACGAGGCCTACGTCGAGGTGGTCCGCGAGGCCTCCTTCGGCCGCCCCGAGGAGGTCTTCATGACCATGGGGCCCGGCGACTTCCTCGGCGAGGTCAACCTGCTCGGCGACCAGATGGCCTTCGTGACGGTACGGGTCGTGGCGCCGGGCCGGGTCCACCGCCTGTCCAGGGAGCGGTTCCGCACGATGATGGCCGAGGAGGCGGAGCTCTCCGACACCGTCCTGGAGGCCCTGCTGGTCCGCCGGGAGTACCTGCGCGAAGCGGTCCGCCCCGTCGATCTGATCGGCCGGCCCGACTCGTCGGCCACCCTGGCCCTGCGCACCTACGCCGCCCGGGTCCGGCTCCCCTACGAGTGGCACGACGCCGACGCGCCGGACGGCCGCAGGCTCCTCGACGCCGTCGGCCTGGCCGAGGGCGACCTGCCGGCCGTCGTGTTCGCCGGGCGGGTGACCCGCAACGTCACCCCGGGGATCCTGGCCGGACTCATCGGCAAGGCCTACCGGCCGAGCTGCAAGGACCTCGACCTCGTGGTCGTGGGGGCCGGGCCCGCCGGGCTGGCGGCCGCGCTCTACGGGGCCTCCGAGGGGCTGAACACCGTGGTCCTGGACGCCCTGGGCACCGGCGGGCAGGCCGCGTCCAGCTCCCGGATCGAGAACTACCCCGGCTTCCCGCACGGTATCGCGGGGGAGGAGCTGACCCGGCTGTCGGCGATCCAGGCGCTGAAGTTCGGTGCCGCGATGTACATGCCGTGCCGGGTGGACCGGCTGGACACCACCGGGCCCGACCCGGTGCTGTACCTGGCCGACGGCAGCCGTATCGACACCCGGGCGGTCGTGGTGGCCTCCGGCGCCCGTTACCGCACCCTGCCGCTGGACCGCTGGGCGGACTTCGAGGAGGCGGGCTGCATCTTCTACGCCGCCACCGAACTGGAGGTGCGCTCGTGCTCCCGGCACCCGGTCACCGTGGTGGGCGGCGCGAACTCGGCGGGGCAGGCCGCCCTGTACCTGGCGGGCCGGGGCAGCCGCGTCGACCTCGTCGTCCGCGGCGCGGACCTGTCGGCCAAGATGTCGGAGTACCTGGTGGCGCGCCTGCACGACCACCCCGAGATCACCGTGCACACGAACACCGAGGTCACCGGGCTGAGGGGCGACGACAGGCTCGCGGAGGTCGTGCTCACGGACCGGCGCACCGGGCTCGGGGCGCCCCGCCCGACCAGCGGCCTGTTCTGCTTCATCGGAGCCGACCCCGCGACCGAATGGCTGGACGGCGTCACCCGGGACCGCAGCGGGTTCGTGTGCACCGACACCGCCCTGGTCGAGTTGGGCCTGGGGCCCGTGTGGGAGGGGCTGGGGCGCGGACCGCTGCCGTTCGAGACCAGCGCCCCGTCGGTGTTCGCGGTCGGCGACACCCGCACCGGGTCGATCAAGCGCGTCGCGGCGGCGATGGGCGAGGGGGCCAGCGCGATCGCCTCGGTCCACACGGCCCTCGCGGAGCGGCGGCGCCGGGACCGGTGAGGCGGAGGCCCGGTCCCCCTCCGGGCCGTCCGCCTCACCGGTCCCGCACGCGGTCAGAGCACGACGCGGACGACGTTGTGGACGGGGCCCGAGATCGGCCCGGCGATCGGGCAGCCCACCATGGCGGTGCCGCTGCCCTCCACCACCGGCGAGGACACGAACTGGATGCCGAACATCATGGCGCAGCGTCCGGTGAGCTTCCAGCGGATGTCCTCGGACTCGGCCACACAGGTGTGGACCTCCTGGAAGTTGATCAGCTGCCGCGTGACGGTGCAGTCGAGGCCGTCGACCGGCTCGGCGGCGGCGGTGCCGGGGAAGACCGCGACGGTCAGGACTGCGGCGACGGCGGCGATGGCCGTGGCCAGGGGACGGGGGGTGCGCATGCTTCCTCCTGTGGTCGGCACCGGGCCGTTCCCGGTGCACCGGCAGGCTAAGCAGCCCGGCCGCCCCCGGCCCTATCCGCGCACTATCGGTCCTTGCCCGCCCCCGACAAGAGCGGGACCGCGCCGCATCCGGACGACCTTGTTCCGGTCGTCGAGGACGCACAGCACGTCGGTCGGTGCGGACGCCGGGGCCGGGGCCGGGGTGACGGCCCGGTCGACATCGGGTGAAGGGAGGGTGACGGAGGCAACGGGGAGGAGACCCTTCGGCCACGGGAGAGTGGAGAAGCGCGCGTTCGCGGAACCCGTGCGCCCGCCACGGCGTCTGTCCGGGGGTACGTCCCCCGAACTGTAGAGGAGCCCGCAATGCAGCAGATCAGAGGCGGCAGGGTCATCGCCGGAGCCGTCCTGGGAGCGCTTCCCCTCCTTCTGGCCACCGGCTGCTCGTTCAGCATCGGCGGCCCCGCCGCCGTCGACGCGGAGCAGGTCGCCGAGCGGTCGAGCGAGATGCTGGCCGAGGAGGTCGGCCAGACCCCCGACGACTTCACCTGCGCCGACGACCTCCCCGCGGAGGTCGGCGCCGAGATCCGCTGCGAGCTCACCAGCGGCGGCGACACCCTCGGTGTGACCGTCACGGTGACCTCGGTCGAGGGCGGCGACGTCAACTGGGACGTCGTGGTCGACGAGGCCGCGACCGAGGAGGGCGCCGCCGGCGACACCGAGGCCGGGACCGAGCCCGCGGCCGGGGACGGCAACAGCGCCACCGCGGTCGACGGCACTGTGCCCGCCGACCAGGTCGCCCAGAAGTCGTCCGAGGCGCTGGCGGCGGCGGTCGGGCAGACCCCCGACGGCTTCAGCTGCCTGGAGGGCCTCCCCGCGCAGGTCGGCGCCGAGATCCGCTGCAACCTGGTGGACGGCGGCACGAACTACGGCGTGACCGTCACGGCGACCGCCGTCGAGGGCGACAACGTCAGCTGGGACGTCGTGGTCGACGACCAGCCCCTGTGACCACGGCCCTCCGGGCCACCGCGGGGCGGGGCGGTCCCCGACCGCCCCGCCCCAGGGCCGTCCCGGGGAGACCGTGGTCTAGCGTGGTCCCGTGCACATGGACCTGGTCACCCTCGTAGTGGACGACTACGACTCCGCCATCGCCTTCTTCACAGAAGCCCTCGGCTTCGAACTGACCGAGGACTCCCCCTCCCTCACCAACGACGGCCGGGAGAAGCGCTGGGTGGTGGTCCGCCCGCCCGGAGCGGTCACCGGCCTCCTCCTCGCCCGTGCCGACGGCGAGCGCCAGAGCGCCGCCGTGGGCGGACAGACCGGGGGCCGGGTCGGCTTCTTCCTGAGGGTGGACGACTTCGCCGCCTCCCACGCCCGCATGGAGCGGCACGGGGTCCGGTTCGTCACCGAGCCCCGAGACGAGCCCTACGGCAGGGTCGCCGTCTTCCTCGACCTCGCGGGCAACCGCTGGGACCTCCTGGGGCCGCCCCCCGCCTGAGCACGGCACGCCCCGGCCCGCGCGTGCGAACGGCCCCCGGCGGACGGGCCGGGGGCCGTTCGGCGGCCGACCCCGGGAGTAGTGGGTCGGCTGGACGCCGGCCCCCGGGAGTAAGGGGCCGGCCGTGGTCAGGACACGCTCTCGCGCTCGCCGCCCTCCGCGGGCACGGCCTTCGCCACCGCCCGCCTGCGCCGCAGGCCCGCGATCACCGGCACGAGCGCGGCGATCACCACCAGCGCGTACAGCCCGATCGAGATCCCGCTGCCGACCAGGATCGACGGGTCGCCCGAGGACGCCGCCAGCGCCCGCCGGAACTCCGTCTCCGCGATCGGCCCCAGCACCACGCCGATCAGCGCCGGTGCCACCGGGACCCCGAAGGACCGCATCACCAGCCCCAGCAGGGCCACCGCCAGCAGGATCACCAGGTGGGCGACCGACGCGTTGATCGCGTACACCGCCAGCACCGAGAACAGCGTGATCCCCGCGTAAAGGTACGGCTTGGGCAGCTTCAGCAGCTTCGCCCACAGCGGCGCGAACGGCAGGTTGATGACGAGCAGCATCACACTGCCGATCAGCAGCGACGCCAGCAGCGTCCACACCAGGTCCGCGTTGCGCTCGAACAGCACCGGCCCCGGCTGGAGCCCGTACTGCTGGAACGCCGCCAGCATGATCGCGGCCGTCGCCGACGTCGGCAGCCCCAGCCCCAGCAGCGGCACCAGCGTGCCCGCCGCGCTGGAGTTGTTGGCGGCCTCCGGCCCGGCCACGCCCTCGATGGCGCCCCGGCCGAACTCGTTCTCCTGCGGGTCGCCCCTGCGCTCGGCCCGCCGCTGGGCGAGCTTGCGCTCCACGCCCAGGGACACGAACGTCGGAATCTCGGCCCCGCTGCCGGGGATCGGGCCGAAGGTGCTGCCCAGCGCGGTCCCGCGCAGCCACGGGCCCCAGGACCGCTTCCAGTCCCGCCGGCTCAGCCACGGTCGCCCGGTGCGGATCGCGCCCAGGTTCGGGGCGGACCGGCCGCGCGCCACCACGTACAGCACCTCGCCCAGGGCCAGCAGCCCCACGGTCACGATGACGACGTCGATACCGTCGAGCATCACGGTCGACCCGAAGTCGAACCGCGGCGTGCCGCTCTGGCCGTCGATGCCCACCACGCCGATCGCCAGGCCGATGAGCAGCGAGGTCACCCCGCGCAGCACCGACCCGGACACGACCGCGGCCACCGCCACGAACGAGAACACCGTCAGGGCGAAGTACTCGCCCGGCCCGAAGTTCAGCGCGAACGACACCATCACCGGCGAGAAGAACGCCACGATCAGCGTGCCGACGATGCTCGCGAAGAACGACCCGATCACCGCGGTGCCCAGGGCCTGCGCGGCCCGCCCCGTCAGGGCCATCTTGTGGCCCTCGTACGTGGTGGCGATCGACGACGCCTGCCCCGGGGTGTTGAGCAGGATCGACGTGGTCGCCCCGCCGAACATCCCGCCGTAGTAAACGCCCGCGAACAGGATGAACGCGCTCGTCGGGTCGAGCTGGAACGTCACCGGCAGCAGCAGCGCCACCGCCATCGCCGAGCCCAGGCCCGGCAGCACTCCCACCGCGGTGCCCAGCACCACGCCCAGGAACGCCCACATCAGGTTGCCCGGGGTCAGGGCCGCGACGAGCCCGTCCCCGAGTCCGACCAGTGTTTCCGTCATCAGAGCACCCACCCCAGGATCCCGGGCGGCAGGCTCAGCCCCAGGCCGAGCGAGAAGCCCACCTGGACGGCCGCCGACACCGACAGCGCCACCACGGCGTCACGCAGGTACGCGCGCGCCCCGAACGCGAAGGCCACCGCCCAGAACAGCAGCGCCCCCGCCAACAGCCAGCCCAGGAACTCCAGCAGGACCGTGTTCACCGCCAGGGCCGCCACCACGATCAGGACCGGCCGCGCCTCGAACCACGCCAGGGTGTTGACCGCCCCCTGGGGCCGCCGGCGCAGGTTCCCCACCACCAGGAACGCCGTCGCCGCAAGCAGCAGCGCGCCGATCATCCCCGGGAAGAAACCCGGTCCGGGCCGGGTCGCGTTGGCCGGCGCCTCGATGGTGAACGCGCCCCACAGCATGAGCGCGCCCACGGCCGCGGCCAGGGCCGGCACCACCCAGCGGGCCGGGCCGCCCCAGGGGGCCGTGTCCGGGTCCAGGCCGTCCCCGGCCTGCGCCTCCTCCGCGGCGCCCTCGGCCTCCGCCGCCTTCGCGGCCTCCGCGGTCTCCGCGGCCCCGCCGGCCTCCGGGGCCGCCACCGCGTCCGCGGGGTCCGGTACGGACCCCGGCGCCGCCTTCTCCGTTCCGTTCACGGTCACAGCCCCAGCTCCTCGATGGTCTCCTGCGTGGCGACGACCTCCTCCTCCAGGAACGCGGTGAACTCCTCGCGTCCCTGGTAGGTGTCCGTCCACCGGTTGCGCTCCAGGGTGTCGGCCCACGACGGGCTCTCCACCAGCTCCCGCACCTGCTCCTCCAGGGCCTCGACCTCGGCGTCGGTCAGCCCCGGCGGGGCGATGACCCCGCGCCAGTTCGACATCTCGACGTCGTAGCCCTCCTCGAGCATCGTCGGCGCGTCCAGGCCCTCCAGCCGCTCGGGAGAGGACACGGCCAGGACCCGCAGCGGGCCCCCGTCGCCCACCTGGTCGGCGAAGTCGCTCAGACTGCTGAACCCGACCGCGGCGGTCCCCGACAGCAGCGAGGTCAGCACCTCGCCGCCGCCCGAGTACGGCAGGTAGTTGATCTCCGCGGGGGAGAGGTCCATGGAGCGGGCCACCCGCCCGGCGAAGATCTGGTCCACGCCGCCCATCGAGCCGCCCGCCACCGGCAGGGTCCCCTCCTGGGAGGCCCAGTTCTCGGCGAGGTCGTCCAGGCTCTCGTAGGGCGAGTCGGCGGGCACCACCACGACCTGGTACTCCGAGGCCAGCTGGGCGATCGGGGTGATGTCGTCCATCGTGTACGGCGACCCGGTGGTCTCCACCGCGCCCACCATGCCCAGACCGGTCATGGACATCACGGTGTGCTGCCCCTCCCGGTTGACGACCTGCGCCAGGCCGATGGTGCCGCCCGCGCCCTCCGCGTTGCGCACCTCGACGTTGAAGCGGATGTCCTCCTCGCGCAGGCCGTTCTGCATCTCCCTGGCCAGGGTGTCCCATCCGCCGCCCGGCGCGGCGGGTGCGATGAGCAGGAGCTTCTCCTGCTCACCGGTGCCCGACGCCGCGCTCTGGCGCACGTCGAACAGTGCGGTCCCCACCAGCAGGAGGGCGCAGAGCCCGCCCGCGACACGGAGCGGCACGCCGCGTTCGCGCATCGCTGTCTCCTTCCGACCTCGTTCGCCCCCTCGCCGTGCGGGAACGAGGAGAGCCGGGTCACAGTGTGACGCGGCGCACGCCCGTGTAAGAGTGTTGTTAAAACTGGCGTCATATTGGTCGTATTGTTCGTGACGAGCAGCCGAACGGGGCGCCCACCTGGGCCTTCACAGACCCGGAAGGCGTCCCGCCGGCGCCGCGACCACGGCGCCGACACCGCGACCGCACCGATCCCCTCCCGGAAGGCCCCGGCATGACCGCGCGCATCCTGCGACGGCCGCCGCGCACCACCGCCCCGCGCACCCGTCCCCGCCTGTCCCTGACCGGCTCCCTGTTCGTCGGCTACGTGCTCCTGCTCGCCGCGGCCCTGGTCGCCGTCGGCTCCCTGTGGGTGTTCCACCTCGACCGGCACACCGACCGGCAGTACACCGAGCGCGTGCTCAGCGTGGCCCGGGCGGTCGCCGTCATGCCCGCGGTCGTGGAGGGCGTGCAGTCCCGCGACCCGGCCGCCGCCCTGGACCCGACGGCGGACCGGATCGCCTCCGCCACCGACGTGGAGTACCTGGTCATCGCCTCCCCCCAGGGCATCCGCTACACCCACCCGGACAAGGACCGCATAGGGGAGATGGTGTCCACCCCGCCCGGGCCGGCGGCCCGGGGGGAGGAGTGGACGGGGGTGGAGACCGGCACCCAGGGGCGCACCGTCCGGGCCAAGGTCCCCGTGTTCTCCGGCGGCGGATCGGTCAACGGCGGCGACGCCCGCGGCGAAGTGGTCGCGTACGTCTCCCTGGGCATACTCAGCTCCGACGCCGCCACCGAGGCGCGCGCCGCCGTCCCCGCCGTCCTGGGCACGGTCGTCGTGGTCCTGGGCCTGGGAGTGATCGGCGCGTGGTCGCTGTCCCGCCAGGTCAGGACCAAGACCCACGGGCTGGAACCGGCCGACATCACCGCGCTGCTGGAGAGCCGGGAGGCGCTCCTGTACGCGGTCCGCGAGGGCGTGCTCGCCGTCGACGCGCAGGGCCGCCTCGTCTTCGCCAACCCCCCGGCCCGTGCGATGCTGGGGCTCCCCGACGGCGCCGAGGGGCGTACCCTGGACGAACTCGGCGCCTCGGAGCGGGTCCGCGACATCGTCTCGGGGGCCGACCGGGGCAGGGACCTGCTCCTGCTCTCCGGCGACCGCATCCTGGTCGCCAACCGCAGGACGGTCCGGATCCGGGGCGAGGAGACCGGCGCGGTCGTGACCTTCCGGGACCGCACCGAGCTGGACCGGCTCACCGGCGAGCTCGACGGCGCCCGCACCGTCACCCGGGGGCTGCGGGCCCAGACCCACGAGTTCGCGAACCGGATGCACACGCTCGCCGGGCTGCTCGACCTGGGCGCCCACGAGGAGGCCCGCGCCTACCTGGCGGACCTGTCGGCGGCGCACACCCGCACCAGCACGGGTATCGCCGAGCACGTCGCGGACTCGGCGGTGGCCGCCCTGGTCATCGCCAAGTCGGCGCAGGCCGCCGAGATCGGGGTGGACCTGCGGATCTCTCCGATGACGGAGGTGCCCGCACTGGACCGGGGGCTGCGGGCCGACGCCCTGCTGGTGCTGGGCAACCTGGTGGACAACGCGCTGGACGCCGTCGCGGGCGGCGGCCGGGGATGGGTGGAGCTGATGGTGCGCCTGCACCGGGCCGGGGCGGACGGGCCGCCGCACGACCTGCTGGAGATCCGGGTGACGGACTCCGGGCACGGGGTGGCCGACGGGATCGCCGAGGAGATCTTCCGCCTTGGGTTCACCACCAAGGCGTCCCGGGACGCGGGCGGGCGCGGGCTGGGCCTGGCCCTGGTCAAGCAGGTGTGCGAGGGCAGAGGGGGGAGCGTGGAGATGGAGGCGCCCGACGGCGAGGAGGGGGCGGTGTTCACCGCCTACCTGCCCGCGGCCGCGCGGGCCTCCGCGGGCGCTCCGGAGGGCACCGGGGGCGCGGGGGAGGACCGGTGATCCGCGTCCTGGTCGTGGACGACGACGTGCGGGTGGCCCGCAACCACCAGGACCTGGTGGAGTCGCTGCCCGGGTTCACCGCGGTGGGGGTGGCGCACACGGCGGCGACCGCCCTCGCCCAGATCCGCGGCCACCGACCGGACCTGGTGCTGCTCGACCTGCACCTGCCCGACGCGTCGGGGATCGAGGTGATGCGGACGCTGCGCGCGGCCGCCGCCGACGAGGCCCGCCGCACCGACTTCCTCATGATCACGGCGGTGCGCGACATCGCCCAGGTCCGCGACGCCCTGCACGGCGGGGCGGTGCACTACCTCCTCAAGCCGTTCCCCCTGAGCGCCCTGCGCGACCAGCTCGAACGCTACGCGGTGGCCCACCGCCAGATGGACTCCGCGGGGGAGGCCACCCAGCAGGACGTGGACCGGCTGTTCGGCCTGCTGCGCCCCCCGGGCGGACGCTCGCTGCCCAAGGGCCTGACCTCGGCCACGGCGGAGCTGGTCGCGGGGGTGCTGCGCGACGCCGACGGCGACCTGTCCGCGTCCGACGTCGCCGAGCGCTCGGGCGTCTCCCGGGTGACCGCGCGCCGCTACCTGGAGTACCTGTGCGCCGACGGCCGAGCCGAGCTGCGCATGCGCTACGGCTCGGCCGGGCGCCCCGAGCACCGCTACCGCTGGGTCGCCTGACCGCGGGCCGGGGGCGGAGGCCCGCCCCCGGCCCCGGCGGTGGTCAGACGGAGCGGGGAGCGCGGGCCGAGACCGCCGCCGCGGCGGCGCGGACCGCGCTCGCCACCGAGACCTCGCCCAGCAGGCCGGGCGCGGCCACCGAGTCCCCCGCCAGGTACACGCCGTCCCCCCGGTCGACCGCCGGGCGGTCGCGCCAGGTGGTGCCCGGCAGGTCCAGTGCCCCGGTGCGCCCCCTGGCGACCTGGTCGCGGCGCCAGGTCACCCGGCTCCGCCAGGCCGGCAGCGACATGTCCAGCAGCCGCTCCAGCCGGTCGGTCACCGCCGCCCGGGACTCCCCGGGCCGCACCGGGATCTGCGCCTGCACCAGCTCCTCGCCCTCGGGGGCGAGCGTGCGGTCCACCCGCGTGTACCGCTCCACGAACCCGCACTCGTCGGCGTCGAACACCACGAACGGGTCCCGCCCCCGGCGCAGTCCCAGGTCCACGAGCAGCGCGTGCCCGCTCTCCCACTCCAGCGACGGGTCGCCCAGCAGCGCGCGGGCCGACGCCAGGGAGGTCGCCACGATCACCGGCCGGTCCCCGGGCAGCGCGTCCACCCGCGCCCCGGTCTCGATCCGCACGCCCATCTCCCGGGCCCGCCGGGCCATCCGGCCGACCAGCGCGGTCCAGCCGCCCACCACGTACAGCGGCGCCGGCCGCTTCGGCGACAGCACCCGCTGGAACCTCTCCCACACGAACTCCGCCGACAGCCGCGAGGGGTCGTGGTCGAACAGCGCCACCCCCATGTAGTTCGCGGCCACCCGCGCGGACCTCTCGCCCAGGTGCTCGCGCGCCCAGGACCCGAAGTCGCGGTCGTGCGGGGCGCGCAGGCGCCGGCGCGCGGCCGCGCCCAGCAGTGCGGGCGACAGGGCCGACCGCACCCGGCCGTCCTCGCGCATCCTCACCCCGGGGACCGCCGCCAGCGGGAACCGGCGGTACGCCGGGACCAGGTCCCGCTCCAGCAGCCACTGCGCGGCGAACCCGTCGCCGTACAGCACGTGCGGTCCCTCGTTGGCCACGTACGGCGGGTCGGTCGCCCGGGCCCGTCCGCCCGGGGCGGAGTGTGCTTCGTACAGGGTCACGGAGGCGCCGCTCTCGGCGCCGGCGATGGCCGCGGTCAGACCGGCGAGGCCACCGCCCACAACGGTGAGTTCCATACCCCCTAGGACGGATCGGGCAGGCGCAGATGTGACATCTTGTCGGGGTTGGCCACCAGGTACACGTTCCGGATCCGGCCGCCGTCCACGTCCAGGACGACCGCGGCGACGATCCGGCCCGCGGCGGCGCAGATCAGGGCCGGGGCCCCGTTGACCTCGCCGACCTCCACGCGGATGTCCGCCGCCGGCGCGCCGACCGACGCCAGGAACTTCTCGAAGCTCCCCGGCAGCGCCATCAGGAACCGGCCGACCTTGTCCCGGCCCAGCAGCACCCGCAGCGGCGCCCTGGCCTTGCCGCCGCCGTCCCCGACCAGGGTGGCGTCCTCGGCGAGCAGCCCCTTGAGCCCGTCCAGGTCGCCCTCCATGCAGGCCCGGAGGAAGCGCTCGGTGATGCGCCGCCGCGCCGACCGGTCCGCCTCGAACCGCGGCCGGCGCTCGCGTACGTGGTCGCGGGCGCGCCGGGACAGCTGCCGGGTGGCGGCCTCGCTGCGCTCGATGATCTCGGCGATCTCCGCGTACGGCATCTGGAAGGCCTCCCGGAGCACGAACACCGCGCGCTCCAGCGGGCTGAGCGTCTCCAGCACCACCAGGAACGCGAACTCCACGGTGTCGGCGAGCTCGGCCCGGTCGGCGCCGTCGGGCAGGTCGCTCACGGGCTCGGGCAGCCATTCGCCCACGTAGGACTCCCGGCGGGCGCGGGCGCTGCGCAGCCGGTCGATGGCCAGCCGCGAGACGATGGTGACGAGGTAGGCGCGCGGGTCCTCGATCCCGGACCGGTCGGCGCCGGACCAGCGCGGCCACGCCTCCTGGACCACGTCCTCGGCGTCGGAGGCGGTGCCCAGGATCCGGTAGGCGACCCCGGTCAGCGCCGAACGGTGGGCTTCGAAGACACCGGCGGCGTCGGAGGTATCGGTCGTCATGACACAGAAGACGTACCACGCACCCCCCGGTGTGACACCCGCCGGGGGATGATTCCGTAGGTGTCCTCCCCGCGGGACGACACCCGCGGAACGGAACGAGGAGTGGGACGGATGTACCGATTGCGGCTCTGGGAGCCGGGCGACGCCGAACGCCTGCTGTCGGCCTTCGCCGAACCCGGGCTGGCCTGGCAGTCCCCGGAGGTCCCCGCCACCGGGGAGGAGGCGCTGGCCTGGATCGGCCGTCAGCGGACGGCCGCCGAGGCGGGCGACGCGTTCGGGTTCGCCGTCACGGACGGGACGGGCGTCGCGCTGGGGCACGTGCAGGTGTCGGTGACCAGCCGCACCCACGACCTGGGCTGGGTGTCCTACTGGGTCCACGCCGACGCCCGCGGGCGCGGGGCGGCCACGGCGGCGGCCCTGCTGGTCGCCGAGTACGCCTTCGCGGAGACCGGCCTGTTCCGGCTGGAGCTGGGCCACCGGCTCAACAACCCGGCCTCCTGCCTGGTGGCGCGGCGCGCGGGGTTCCGGCCGGAGGGGATCGAGAGGCAGAAGCTGCACTACGGCGACGAGCGCTTCGACACGGGCACGCACGCCCGGCTGCGCACGGACGGAGTGGCCGGGGTCCCGCTCACGGCCTGCGGCTCCTGAGCCGTCGGGCCGGGCGCGCCCGGCCCCGGACACGCGAACGGCGCGGGCCGGGTGCAGGCCGGACCGCGCCGGAGTTCACGCTTGGAACCGGTTCGCACGAGGGCGGGGCGTGTCGACCGCCCCCGCCCTCGGCCACGGGGCCGTGACTAGTCCAGGGCCACGATGCCCGAGGTGGACTCGTTGGAGACCACGTTGCAGCCGTCCATGCTGACCAGCGAGAAGGTGATCACGTCGGCGCAGATGGGCACGGTGATGTTCTGGATGTCGGCGTTGTTGTCGGCCGCGGCGGTGCCGGTCATCGCGCCGAAGGCGAGGCCGGTGGCGAGGAGGAGGCCGGAGACGGAGGCGAAGCGCTTCATGATGTAGGTCCTTTTCGGTTACGGGTGTGAAGGTCGTGCACGGTGGGACGGTGACGTCCCGGGTCGGCGGCCGCGGGGGCCGCCGGGGCCGGCTAGCCGGCGGCGATGCCGGAGGTGGCGTCCCAGCTGACGACGTTGCAGCCGTCGGCGCTGACGCCCGCGGCCTGGAGAACGTCCACGCACACCGGGATGGTGAGGTTCTGGACGTTGGCGTTGTTGTCGGCCGCGGCGGTGCCGGTCATCGCGCCGAAGGCGAGGCCGGTGGCGAGGACGAGGCCGGAGATCTTGGCGATGCGGGTCATCGTGGAAACCTTTCGGAAGCTCACTAACGGGGTGGCTGTAGCCGCCGGAATTAACTTAGCGTAGTCATCCGCATGCCCGGAGTACTTTGAGGGAAGAATCCAGAGTTTCTTCGAGGTTTTCTCGGGTTCCTGTCCGACATGAAAGACATGTCGGAGGACCGGCCCCCTCCGTGTTACAGAACCGAGAGATCCGCCCGCCCGCACGCGCCCCCGTTCGCCCCCCGCGCACGCGAAAGGGGCCCGTGCGGCTCACCGCACGGGCCCCTTTCGCACCCCCTCACCGAGGGGCCGGGGTCACCAGCCCTGCTGCTGTCCGTAACCCGGGTACTGCTGCCCGTATCCGGGCTGCTGCTGGCCGTAACCCGGCTGCTGCCCGTAGCCCGGGTACTGCTGCTGGTCGTAACCGGGGTACTGCTGCTGCTGGCCGTAGCCCTGCTGCTGTCCGTAACCCGCGTAGGGGTCCGGCTGGGCCCCGGTGTGCTGCGGGTAGGCCTGCTGCTGGCCCGACGGCTCCGGCTGCTGCGCCTCCTGCTGCTGCGCCGCGTCCTTCTTCTTGGCCTCGGGGTCCGGGCGGAAGATGAACATGCGGGTCGGCTTGTCCTTCTCGCCGTCCTCACCCGGGGTGATCAGGTCCAGCCGCCAGCCGGCCTCCTCGATCCCCTCCAGGATGCGGGTCAGGCCCGGGCGCAGCTTGCTGGAGGCCTCGTCGTAGGCGTTGATCTCCAGCTGGATGATGAACATCCGCCGCTTCTGCTGCGCCGCGACCTTGGCGTGCTCGACGACCGTGCTGTCCCTCACGACCTGTGTGACGCTCATGAATAACCGTACCCATCTGCTCTGTAGGAGCCGTCAGTACCCGTCGGGCTGCTATACCCGGTCATCCGCGTCCAACCGTGGCGGGACTCCGCCGGGTTCCGCCAACCATCATGCCTTCTATGGGTCCATCTGGCCACAGAAGGACGGAAGCGGCCGCTCTGAGCGGCCGCGTTCGGCTTTCAGCGGGCGGCGGCGCGGACGGCCTCGACGACGGGCGTTTCACCGTTCACGAGGTTGAGAACCCTCCCGACCGTCTCCGGTTCGTCCAAGAGGGCGACGATCACGGCGGCGACGTCGTCCCGGGTCACCGAGTCGCGCTCCACCTTCTCGCCCAGGGCCACCCGGCCGGTGCCGGGCTCGTCCGTGAGGCGCCCCGGGCGCAGGATCGTCCAGTCCAGCTCCAGGGTGCGTTCGCGCAGGTCGGCGTCGGCCGCGCGCTTGGCCTCCACGTAGGCGGCCCACACCTCGTCGCTGTCGGGCGGGAGCGGGTTGTCCACGCCGATGGCGGAGACCTGGATCAGGCGGCGCACCCCGGCCAGCGAGGCGGCGTCGGCGGTCAGCACCGCGGCCCTGTGGTCGACGGTCTCCTTGCGGGCGGCCCCGCTGCCCGGCCCGGCGCCCGCGGCGAACACCACGGCGTCGGCGTTCATGACCTTCTCCGTCAGCTCGGTGACGGTGGCCTTCTCCAGGTCGATCAGCACGGGCTCGGCGCCCGCGTCGACGACGTCCTGCGAGTGGTCGGGGTTGCGGATGAGGGCGACGGGCTCGTCCCCGCGCGCGGCCAGCAGCCCGGCCAGCCGCAGCGCGATCTTCCCGTGTCCCCCGGCGATGACGATACGCATACCGGCACCCTAAACCCGGGCTCCGCCCCCGCGGGGCTCCCGGCGCCCGGTCGTGCGCCACACCCCGGCGGGGGAATGCGGACGGCCCGCCCCCGCCATGAGGCGGAAGCGGGCCGCTGCCGACCGCGTCGTGTCTCCGGGGGCCGTTCCTGCGAACGCCCTCCTGTGCGCCCGGGGGCCGCGAGCCCGGGGCCCGCGACGCGCGGGCGGGGACGAAGACCCCCGCCCGCCGACGGGCGTGCCGGAGCGGGGGCCCGAAAGAACACGGCCTAGTCGACGACCCAGGTGTCCCCGCCCGCGAGCAGGGCCGCCAGCTCCCCGTCGCCGCGCTCGGCGCGGGCGTCGGCGATCTGCTCGTTGACCAGGTCGTCGTAGGTGGGACGGCGCACGTCCCGGAACACCCCGATCGGCACGTGCTCGAACGCCGGGCGGTCCAGCCGCGACAGCGCGAACGCGTACCCCGGGTCCTCCCGGTGCGCGTCGTGGCGGATCACCCGGTCCTCGCCCGCGGACTCCGCGTCCACCACCTCCAGGCCGCCGTACTCCCCGGCGACCACGCCCCGGCCGTCGCCCAGGCGCAGCGGCTCGCCGTGCTCCAGCCGCAGCAGCCGGGTGTCCCCGGCCCGCGGGTCCTTCAGCGGCTCGAACGCGTCGTCGTTGAAGATCGGGCAGTTCTGGTACACCTCCACGAACGACGCGCCCGGGTGCTCGGCCGCCGCCCGCAGCACCGACGTCAGGTGCTTGCGGTCGGAGTCGACCGACCGCGCCACGAACGTGGCCTCCGCGCCCAGCGCCAGCGACACCGGGTTGAACGGGTGGTCCAGCGACCCCACCGGCGACGACTTGGTGATCTTGCCGGCCTCGGAGGTGGGCGAGTACTGGCCCTTGGTCAGCCCGTAGATCCGGTTGTTGAACAGCAGCACGTTGATGTTCACGTTGCGGCGCAGGGCGTGGATCAGGTGGTTGCCGCCGATCGACAGCCCGTCGCCGTCACCGGTGACCACCCACACCGACAGGTCGGGGCGGCTGGTGGCCAGGCCGGTGGCGATCGCCGGGGCGCGGCCGTGGATCGAGTGGACCCCGTACGTGCTCAGGTAGTACGGGAACCGTGAGGAGCAGCCGATCCCCGACACGATCACGATGTTCTCGCGCGGCACCCCCAGCTGGGGCAGGAACGACTGGAACGCGGCCAGGATCGCGTAGTCGCCGCACCCCGGGCACCAGCGCACCTCCTGGTCGGACTTGAAGTCCTTCATCTTGTAGGCGGTGTCGGTCTTGGGCACCAGCCGGAGCCCCGCGAAGCCGCCGTCCCCCTGCGTGTGCTCAGTCACGGTCGATGACCTCCTGAAGCGCTCCCGCCAGCTCCTCCGCCTTGAACGGCAGGCCGCGGACCTTGTTGTAACCGATGACGTCGACCAGGAACCGGCCGCGCAGCAGCAGGGCCAGCTGGCCCAGGTTGATCTCCGGCACGACCACCCGGTCGTAGCGGCCCAGCACCTCGCCCAGGTTCGCCGGGAACGGGTTGAGGTGGCGCAGGTGCGCCTGCGCGACCCGGCGGCCGGTGCGGCGCACCCGGCGGACCCCCGCGGTGATCGACCCGTAGGTGCCGCCCCAGCCCAGGACCAGCACCCGGGCCTCCCCGCCGGGATCGTCCACCTCCAGTTCGGGGATGTCGCGGGCGATGGCGTCCACCTTGGCCTGCCGGGTGCGCACCATCAGGTCGTGGTTGGCCGGGGTGTAGGAGATGTCGCCCGTCTCGGCGTGCTTCTCGATGCCGCCGATCCGGTGCTCCAGCCCGGCGGTGCCCGGCACCGCCCAGGGCCGGGCCAGGGTGTCCTCGTCGCGCAGGTACGGCAGGAAGGCCCCGTCGGGCCCGTTGGGCTCCGTCGCGAACCCCGGCTCGATCACCGGCAGGTCGGCCACCTCCGGCAGCCGCCACGGCTCAGAGCCGTTGGCCAGGTACCCGTCGGAGAGCATGATCACCGGCGTCCGGTAGGTGACGGCGATCCGCACCGCCTCCAGGGCCGTCGCGAAGCAGTCGGCCGGGGAGGCCGGTGCCACCACCGGCAGCGGCGACTCGCCGTTGCGCCCGTGGAGTGCCATCAGCAGGTCGGTCTGCTCGGTCTTGGTGGGCATGCCGGTGCTCGGCCCGGCCCGCTGCACGTCGACGATGACCAGCGGCAGCTCGGTCATCACCGCCAGCCCCACCGTCTCCTGCTTGAGCACCATGCCCGGACCCGAGGTGGTGGTCACCCCCAGGGCCCCGCCGAACGCCGCGCCCAGGGCGGCGCCCACGCCGGCGATCTCGTCCTCGGCCTGGAACGTGCGCACCCCGAACGCCTTGTGCCGGGACAGCTCGTGCAGGATGTCCGAGGCCGGGGTGATCGGGTAGGAGCCCAGGAACAGCGGCAGCCCCGACCGCCGCGAACCGGCGATGAGCCCGTAGGCGGTGGCCAGGTTCCCGGTGATGTTGCGGTAGGTGCCGGCGGGCAGCCGGGCGGGCTTGATCTCGTAGGAGACCGCGAAGTCCTCGGTGGTCTCGCCGAAGTTCCAGCCCGCCTGGAACGCGGTGAGGTTGGCCTCCAGGATGTCCGCCTTCTTGGCGAACTTGGACTTCAGGAAGGCCGTCGTGCCCTCCGTCGGCCGGTTGTACATCCACGACAGCAGGCCCAGCGCGAACATGTTCTTGGCGCGCTCGGCGTCCTTCTTGGAGATGTCCAGGCCCTTCAGGGCCTCCACCGTCATGGAGGTCAGCGGTACCGCGCTCACCTTGAACCCGTCCAGGGTCCCGTCGGTGAGCGGGTCGGCGGCGTAGCCGACCTTGGTCAGGGCGCGCTTGGTGAACTCGTCGGTGTTGGCGATCACGGTGGCGCCGCGTGGCAGGTCGGCCAGGTTGGCCTTCAGCGCCGCCGGGTTCATGGCCACCAGGACGTCCGGGGCGTCGCCCGGGGTCATGATGTCGTGGTCGGCGAAGTGCAGCTGGAAGCTGGAGACACCGGGCAGGGTCCCGGCGGGCGCACGGATCTCCGCGGGGAAGTTCGGCAGGGTCGACAGGTCATTGCCGAACGCGGCCGTTTCCTGGGTGAAGCGGTCACCGGTCAGCTGCATCCCGTCGCCGGAGTCCCCGGCGAAGCGGATGACGACGCGGTCGAGCTGTTCGATCTGTTTGGACACTGAGATCGACGACCTCCTCGGCCGCCGGTTGTCGGGGCGGCGGCGCTTGTGAGTGTCAGCCCTCCGGCCGGGGCGCACCGCTGCGGGGCGGCCCCCCGGTCCTGCGAGGACACGGACGGGGAGTGCGGCCCCCGCGTCCACCGGGTGCGCCAACCCTGGGGAACGCGGCGAGGCACGACCGCGCGCGGACGCGGAGCGGTGTCCGCGGCCTCGCGCAGGGAGTGATCAGGGCCACGTTCGCACTATAGGTCGTCGGGGCGGCGCGGACCGCGGCCGGGTGGCGATTGTCACATGTGCGCCGGGGGCGGTGCGGAGGGCGGGCGCCGCGGCCGCCGTGCCCGGGATCCGGCCCCGCGGCCGCCACGTGGGAGGGGCCGACCGGGGAGGACGTCCGAACCGGGAACGCGGGACCCCGATCCGCACGTTCATCCCCATGTACACATACAGGGACGAGAGAGCGGGGAGGTGGCGGCGTGCACGTCGGTGCGGCGCGCGCGGTCGGTCTGTTCATCGGCGTCTCGGCGGTCCTCCTCCTCGCGGGCTGGCTGTGCGCCGCCGGCAAGGGGTTCCAGTTCGCCGTGACGGTGGTGGTGGCCGCCGGGATCCTGGTGCACCTGTTCGGGGACTCGCTGGCGCTGCGCGCCATGCGGGCCCGGCCGGTGGGGGAGATCGAGAAGCCCGACCTGTACCGGACGGTGCGGGAGACGGCCACGGCCGCCCGCCAGCCCATGCCGCGGCTGTACCTGTCGCCGATCCGCTCGCCCAACGCGTTCGCGACCGGGACGGGCCGCCGGGCCGCGCTGTGCTGCACGACCGGGCTGCTGGAGACGCTCGACGAGCGCGAGCTGCGCACCGTCATCGCCCACGAACTGGCGCACATCAAGGCCGCGGACACCCTGGCCGGCTCGGTGACCGTCACGCTCACGGGGCTCATCACCGCGCTGAGCGCGGTCGCCTTCCTGGTGCCGCTGGGCGACTCGGAGGAGATGGACGTCCCCGAGCTGCTGGGCGGGCTGCTGGTGGCGCTGCTGGCACCGGTCGCGTTCCTGGTGGTGCGCGCCGGGGCGGGGCGGCGCAGCGAGTTCCGGGCCGACGAGCAGGCGGCGCGGACCACCGGGGACCCGGAGGCGCTGGCCTCGGCCCTGCTCAAGCTGGAGGCGGGCATGCGCGAGCACCCGCTGCCCCGGCAGCGGACGCTGCTCCCCGCGGCGCACCTGATGACCACCAACCCGTTCCCCACGGGGGCCTGGCGGCTGTTCGCGGCCCATCCGCCCACCGCGGAGCGGGTGCGGCGGCTGCGCGCCCTCCGCAGGGGCTGGGACCTGGGCTGACACCGCTCCCGTCCGCCGACGCCGCAGAACGCCGAACGGCCGCCCCCCAGGGGCGGCCGTTCGGCGTTCCACGGGCCCGGAGGCCGCGGGACCGCCCCGGAGGCCCGGAGAACACGGACCAGCGGTCTAGCGGTAGTTCACGAACTGGAGCGCCAGATCGAAGTCCTTCTCCTTGATGAGGTTCTGGACGGCCTGGAGGTCGTCCTTCTTCTTGGAGCTGACGCGCAGCTCGTCCCCCTGGATCTGGGCCTTGACGCCCTTGGGGCCCTCGTCGCGGATCAGCTTCGAGATCTTCTTGGCGTCCTCGGAGGTGATGCCCTCCTTGAGGCCGATCGGCAGGCGGTACTCCTTGCCGGAGATCTTGGGCTCGTCGGCGGCGTCGAGGATCTTCAGGGACAGCTTGCGCTTGACCAGCTTCTCCTTGAAGACCTCGAGGGCGGCCGAGGCGCGCTCCTCGGAGGTGCTGCGGATCTCGATGCCGTCCTCGCCCTGCCAGGAGATGGTGGTCCCGGTGCCCTTGAAGTCGAACCGCTGGGAGAGCTCCTTGCCCGTTTGGTTCAGGGCGTTGTCGACCTCCTGGCGGTCGAGTTTGGACACGACGTCGAAGCTGGATTCGGCGGCCACGTTCTCACACCCCGTTGCTGGGTCTGTCATGGTGGCGGGCGCCCGGGGGCACCCGCGCGATCGGTCGGAACCCGGCCGGCGGCGGCGCGGGCATGGTCCCAGAGCTTAGTGGGGACCCGGTTCGGGGCGCTCGAGGGGCGGACCGGGGCACGCCGGAGAAACCGATTTCAGGTTCGGGGGGAACATCCGCTATTCTCGTTCATGCGACGCGCGGAACCGCGAAGTCGCAGCCCAGGCAGGTTGCCCGAGCGGCCAATGGGAGCGGACTGTAAATCCGTCGGCTTAGCCTTCCAAGGTTCGAATCCTTGACCTGCCACACTGGGACCGGGGCCCCGACACCGTCAGGTGTCGGGGCCCCGTCGCGTTTCCGGACCTTCCCCCGCTCCGAACGCGCGGATGAGAGCCGGATCACACAACGGCTTCGGAACGCGGACGAACCGGTCGTTACGGTTCCATCACTCAGGGTGAACGAGATTCGGTCGGTCGCGGCTCTATAGCGGACGGGACACGGCCGGGTAACGCCCTCGGGGCGGCGTGTCGGAAAAGGAACCAAAAAAAGGATTCGCCGGACCGACAAAAAGAATTCTCCCGACAAAATGGACAATTGCGTTCCGGGGGTTTCGGCGTTGACAAAAAACGGGGGGCCGTTGATGATTGCCACAGTCCACCGCGACACAGGTGCAAGAAGCGCCTGCGTCTTTTTCTGTCAACACCTCGACGATTTCCGGGGGAAGTCATGATCAAGAAGATGGCCGCTGCTGGCCTGGTCGCCGGTGCCGCGATGGGCGCGCTCCTCCTCGGAGCTCCCGCGCACGCTTCGCACGGCGGTGACCAGCAGTTCAACCAGAACCTCCAGCTGGTGCCGATCCAGTCCTGCAACCTGACCGGCAGCGTCGGTCTGGTCGCCGTCACCGTGCCCATCCTGTCGCCGCAGACCACCGGCGACTGCGTGAACGGCCCCATCGGCACCAACATCAGCTAGTTCCGGCAATAGCCCGACTGCGATCTTGCCTCAAATCTTTTCGAAAGGTAATTCAATGCTGCGTAAGCTCGGCGTTGCCGGCCTCGTCGCGGGCGCCGCTCTCGGCGCCGTTCTCGTCGCCACCCCGGCCTCGGCCTCCCACGGTGGCGACCAGCAGTACAACCAGAACCTGCAGGCGGTTCCGGTCCAGCTGTGCAACACCAGCGCCGCCGTCGGCCTGGTCGCCGTGAACGTCCCGGTCCTGTCGCCGCAGACCACCGGCGACTGCGTCAACGGCCCGATCAGCACCAACATCGACTAGGAGATCCCGAAATGCTTCGCAAGCTCGTCACGACGACCGCCGTCGCGGGGATCGCCCTGGGCGCCGCGCTGTTCGCCGCCCCGGCCTCCGCCTCCCACGGCGGTGACCAGCAGTACAACCAGAACCTGCAGGCGATCCCGGTCCAGCTGTGCAACACCGACCTGGCCGTCGGCCTGCTCGCCGGTGTCAACGTGCCGATCCTGTCGCCCGACACCACCGGCGACTGCATCAACGGCCCGGTCAGCACCAACATCGACTAGGGGGTACCGCCATGCTGCGCAAGTTCTCGATCGCCGGTGCGGTCGCAGGCATCGCGCTCGGTGCGGTCCTCGCCGCGTCCCCGGCGTCCGCCTCCCACGGTGGCGACCAGCAGTTCAACCAGAACCTGCAGCTCGTCCCGATCCAGCTCTGCAACACCGAGCTGGCGGTGGGCCTGGTCGGGGCCAACGTGCCGATCCTGTCGCCGCAGACCACCGGCGACTGCGTCAACGGCCCGGCGAGCACCAACGTCAGCCACGACCGCGATGGCGGCAACGGCTACAACTAGTCACCACCCTGTGGTGACGGCGGGGCCCGAGCCCCGTTGACGGGAAAGAGCGGTATCCAGAGGCCCCCCGGCGCGAGCCGGGGGGCCTCGTCGCAACGAGGAGGGGTCATGCGGGGCATCGGACCGTGGGTCGCCGCCGCGGCGGTCGCGGCGGCGGTCGCCGGGTGCGGGGGAGAGAGGGCACAGGAGCCGGAGGAGGGGGCGGCCCCGAGCGCCACCCCGCAGGAGCCGACGGCGCAGGCCCCGACGGACGGCACCGGGGCGTACGTCCTCAACCGGTACGGGGACGAGCAGGGGTTCGACGACCGCAGGCCGACCGAGTACGTCGCCACCGAGTTCACGACCTTCTCCGGGATGGAGTGGGACGAGTGGTCGCAGGACCGGGCGCGGGGGGAGGGCGACCTCCTCGGCACCTGGTGCATGGAGCAGGGGTGCCAGAACGACCCGTACGAGGTGGAGGTCGAGCTGGGCGACCCGGTCGACGTCGGGGGGACCCGCTACTTCACCACCTACACGATCACCGAGTACGACGAGGACATGACCGACGAGGTGCGCCGGGCACTGGAGGACGCCGACGGCGGCCGGCTCGGGTACCCGGCCCAGGAGTGACCGGGAACACCCGGGCGGGAGTGCCCGCGAGAATGATGCCAAAGTTCCTCAAACAGCCATAATCCCAGGTCACCGGCGGTGATTCGAGGGGGCTGAGGGGGAGAACCCGACGTGCGCCGTCCCCGAGGTCTCTACCCTGCTGAGGTGTGGGACTCAACCAGTGGGCGGATGACCGCGCGGACGACGAACGAAGCGGCGGCGAACGGCCGGCGCCACGCCACGGCCGCGCCGCGCTGCTGCGCCTGGCCTCGTGGTTCGAGGACGCCGGGCCGGAGCGCGCCGACGCGCTGGCCGCGGCCGCCTACGCCCTGTACCCGGCCCGCCACCTGAGGGGACGGGTCGACGAGGGCGTCGCCGCCACCACGGGGTGGTGGCAGGCCGAACCCGACCGCAGCACCGTCACCGAGCGGCCGGGCACCCGGCCGCCGGAGCCGGTCCGCGACCACCGCGCGCAGCAGGCCCGGCTGCGCGACGCCGCCGAGTCGTCGGCCCACTGGCGGCGCGCCGGCGCCGCCCAGGTCCGCGCGCTGCTGGCCCGGCCCACGGGGCCGCGCGCGCGCCTGGACCTGTCCGGGGCGGGCATGGAGGTGCTCATGGAGCTCCTCACCGCGGCGCTCGGCTCCGGCGACGCGGGCCGCGGCCCCACCGCGGCGGGCGACCTGGAGTTCGCCCTGCGCCTGCACGTGGTCTCCGCGCCCGGGTACGAGGTGGTCGTCCAGGGCGAGGGCGGCGAGCTGACCCTCGAGGGCCTGCGCCTGTGCGTGACCCCGTACGAGCAGCACGAGATCCCGGCGGGACTCCTGGAACCCCCGGCGCCCCCCCGGCCGCCGAACCCGCCCACGCCGTCCGTGCAGCCCGAGCCATCCGAGCCGACTGCGTCTTCTGCGCCGCCTGCGCACCCCGCATCACCTGCGCCGCCCGTGACATCCGAGCCTTCTGCGCCGTTCGCGCAGCCCGTGACACCGGTGCACCCCGGGGCGCCCGTGCCGTCCGGGGCACCCGCACCGCCCGCGCCGTCGGGTGACGACACACCGACCCCGCCCGGCGGCCTGCCCCTGGCGGCCCCGGACGACGAGGCGCCCACGCCCCCGCACGGCTTCCCCGCGGTCCAGGGCCCCCGGCCCGGCCCGGACCCCGACGCCTCCGTACCGCCCGGCGGCCACCCGGGCGCCGCCGGAGACCCCGACGCCGGGGAGGACCCGCGGCCGCGGACGGCGACCCCGCCCGGGGGGATCGCGGTGGACCCGCCCACCGGGGCGCTGCCCGTGGTCCGAAACGACGATGACGAGGACCGGGGCACCGGACCGGCCGGCCCCGGCCGGGAACGGCCGCGGACCGGGACGTGGGGGTGATGGAGTCGGACATCCACAGCGAGGACACCGCGCTCATCGGTGAACGGCAGGCGGCGGCGCGCGCCCTCATGGCGCGCCCCCTGCTCACCGAGCGCACCCACCCCGCGGAGCTCTCCCTCGTCCGCTCGCACGCCGAATGGCTCATCCAGCGCTTCCACCGCGTCCTGGGGTACCGCCTGACCGTCGCCGACGACCACGCCCGGCTCGTCAAGCGCGGACCCGGCGCGCCCGCGCCGCTGACGCGGCCCACCGGCGCGCCCTTCACCCCGCGCACCCACACCTACCTGGCTCTGACGCTGGCGGTGCTGGTCGAGGACACCGGCCCCATCGGCGTCCGGGAGCTCGCCGGCCGGGTCCGCGAGGCCGCCTACGAGGCGGGCGTCGACGCCGACCCCGCCCGCGGCCTGGGCGAGCGCCGCGCCTTCTGCGCGGCCCTGGAGTTCCTGGCCGGCCTGGGCGCCCTCACCGAGGCGGAGGGCCGCATCGCCGACCACCGCGCCGATGCCCTGGCCGACGTCCGGCTGGTCCCGCACACCCGCGTCGTCCGCGCGGTCGTCGCGCACCCGCCCAGGGCCGCCGACGACCCCGACTCCTTCCTCGCCGCCGCGTCCGTCGTCGACCCCGACGGCGACAACCAGGGCGAGATCGCCCTGCGCCGCCTCCTGGCCGAGACCGCCGTCGTCCTGCGCGAGGACCTCCCCGGCCGGCAGCGCGACCGGCTCGCCGCCCACCAGTGGCGGGCCGCCGCGGCCCTGGGCAACCTGCTGGGCTGCGACGTGGAGGTCCGCGCCGAGGGCGTCGCCCTCGTCCTGCCGGACGAGGCCGACGGCTTCCCCTCCGACGACCCCGTCGGCCAGGCGGCGCTCGCCCTCGTCCGCCACCTCTCCGGCCGCCTGCACCCCGGCCGCCCCGTCACCTCCGTCGCCGTCCCGGACCGGGAGCTGGACGCCGCCCTGGCGGTGTTCTGCGGCGCGGACGCCCCCGAACGCGCCGAGTGGTCCCGCACCGCGGGACCCGAGGTCCCCGACCCCGACCGGATGCGCGCCCTGGTGCTGGACCTGCTGACCGGGCTGGGCCTGCTCCGCGGCGCGCCCGGGGCCTGGAGCCTCGCCGCGGCGGCCGCCCGCTACGGGTCCGAAACGGACGAGCGCGTCCCCCGAATCCAGGACAATGACCATGACAGCCGGACACAATCCGCCCGAACGAGCGGTTCCGGTCAGGAAGAAGACTCCCCCGACCCCCGGAGAGACCTCGATCGGGTGGCGTCCGTGCTGCAAGCGGTGGCGAACGAGAAGGTGAGCGCGACCAGTGGTGACCCAGGAGACGACGGCGACGGCTGATCCCGCCGCCACCCCCCGCTACCGACTCGAACGCGCGGGCATCCGCAACGTCTGGCAGTACGACGACCACGTCCTCGAATTCGCCGAGGGCCGCCTGCTGCTGCGCGGCCGCAACGGCGCGGGCAAGTCCAAGGCGCTGGAGATGCTCCTGCCGTTCCTGCTGGACGGCGACACCCGCCGCCTGGACACCACCGGCACCAACCGCACCAGCCTGCGCTGGCTCATGGCCGAGGACCCGCGCGCCGGACGCCTGCCCGACCCCGAGGACACCGGGCCGGACCTGCTCGGCGGCCCGGAGGAACCCGAGGAGGAGGCCCCCGGCGAGCCGGAGGACGGCGCCGACGGCGCCCCCGCGATCCGCCTGGGCTACCTGTGGGTGGAGTTCACCACCGCCCGCGGCGACCGCGGCCTGGACGGCGCCGCCCGCGGCGCCGCCACCGCCTCCGCCCTGCTGGCCGCCGCGGCCGGCGGCCCGGACGCGGACGAGGACGCCCCCGAGCCCCGCCACCTCACCCTGGGCGCGGCGGTCATGGCGGTCGGGAACGCCGACCCCCGCTGCGTGTTCTTCGTCACCGAACGCCGCGTCGGCCACGACCTCGACCTCGTCGTCGACGGCCGGCCCAAGCCGGTCGACCGCCTGCGCTCGGAGATCGGCGCCGACAACTGCTACACCTCGGCCGTCCCCTACCGCGCCCGGGTGATGCGCGACCTCTTCGGCATCGACGACTCCGTCCGCTACCGCAACCTCATCCACCTGCTCTACCGGCTGCGCCGCCCCACCATCGGCGACCGCCTGGAGGCGGGCGAGCTGGTCGGCGTCCTCTCCGAGGCGCTGCCGCCCATGGACGAGTCCGTCCTGGACGAGGTCGCCCGCAACATCGCCGACCTGGAGCAGGCCCGCGCCGACAAGGACGCCCTCACCGCCGCGGGCGACGGCGTCTCCGCCTTCCTGGACGACTACCGCGCCTACCTGGTCGGCTCCCTGCGCGCCCGCGTCGCCGAGGTCCGCGAGCAGCTCGACGCCTGCGCCGAGCGCACCGCCGAGACCGACCGGCTGCGCGCCGAGCTCGACGACCTCATCACCGCCGAGAGCCGCATCGCGGAAGAACGCGACCAGGTCCGCCGCACCCGCGACACCGCCGCGGCCGACGAGGGCACCCTCGACGGCGCCCGCGGGGCCGCCGAGGCGGCCACCGCCGGCGAGCGCCGCGCCCTGGACGCGGCGGTCGGCGCCTACATCCGCGCCGCCGAGGCCTCCTGGGTCGCCGCCGAGCACGCCGAACGGGTCGAACGCACCACCATCGACCTGCTGGGCGAGGACACCGACGCCATCGGCCGCGCCCTGGACTCCCTGCGCCAGACCCACGCCGAGGCGGTCCGCGCCGCCACCGCCGCCGGCCTGGACGCCGAGCTCCTGGGCGCCGTCCCCGACACCACCGCCACCGTCCACACCCCCCGCGAGAGCACCACCCGCGTGGACCTCCAGGGCCTGGAGCAGGCGGTCGAACGCGAACCGGTCGAGGGCCTCGACCTCGACGCCCTGCGCGAGCACCTGGGCCGTCTGCACGACCGCCTCAGCGACGCCGCCGACCGCGCCACCGACCGCGCCGACCAGGCCGCCCGGCTCACCGGCCTCACCACCGCGGAGGCCGCCGCGGACCGCCGCCTGGTCGCCCTCACCAGCGAGGCCGAGAGCGCCGACGCCGTCCTGGAGCACGCCCACACCCGCGAACAGGACGCCATCGCCGACCTGCGCGCCCGCAGCGCCGACTACGCCGACGGCGTCCGCGCCTGGGCGGCGCGCCTGCGCGACTCCAGCCACGCCCACGCGCTGGGCGAGGCGGTCCACCGGCTGGAGGGCAGCGTCGAGCTGCCGATCACCGACTCCCTGCGCGTCCTGGACGCCTCCGTCCCGGCCACCGTCTCCCGCCTGGCCCACGCCGCCGTCGACCCCCTGCTGGAGGAGCTGCGGGCCCGCCGCGACGTCGCCGTCGGCGAGGAGGGCCGGCTCTCCGACGAGCTCGCCGAGCTCGCGGACCGCCGCGCCCGCGGCACCGAGCACGCCCCGGGCCGGCCGGCCTGGGCCACCTACCCCCGCCCGGACTCCGAGGGCGTCCCCCTCTACCTCGCCGTCGACTTCGCCGACGGCCTCTCCACCCGCGAGCAGGCGGGTCTGGAGGCCGCCCTGGAGGCCTCCGGCCTGCTCACCGGGTGGATCCGCGCCGACGGCGGCCTCTACGACCCGGCCACCCGGGACCTCATGCTCACCCCGGCCCGCCCGGCCAAGGGCCGCACCCTCCTGGACGCCCTCGTCCCGGTGGCCGTCCCGGACCGGGGCGTGGGCCACGAGTCCCTGCGCGCCCTGCTCGCCTCCATCGCCCTGATCCCCGAACCCGGCGCCGCCCCGGGCTCCCCGGAGGGCGGCGAGGCCAAGCACCGCCGCGACGACTCGGTCGCCACCGTCAGCGCCATGTCCACGTCCGGCTCCTGGCGGCTCGGCGTCGCCTCCGGCGCCCACTTCAAGAGCGAGCCCGAGTACATCGGCGAGGCCGCCCGCAAACGCGCGCGCGACCGCCAGTCCGCCAACGCCGACCGCCGCATCGCCATCGCCGAGGCCCTGCTCGCCGAGGCGGGGGAGCGGCGCTGGGGGCTGGAGAACTCCTACGCCGAGCTCCTGGAGGTCGCCCGCGACCTGCCCGACCCGGCCCCGCTCATCCGCGCCTGGGCCGCCCTGGACATCGCCCGCGCCGACACGGCCGCGGCCCGCCGCGCCCACGACACCGCCGCGGGGGCGGCCGACGCCGCCCGCACCGAGCTCCTCGGCATCCGCGCCCGGCTGCGCGGCGCCGCGGACGAGCACGGCCTCTCCACCGTCCGCGCCGACCTCGACAGCTCCCTGCGCGCCCTGGACCACCTGCGCGTCCTCATCGCCTCGGAGCTGCGCGACCTGGAGGTCCTGGCCTGGACCCTGGCCGACCACGAGCGCCACATCGACGCCTGGCGGAGCGCCCGCGCCGACCGGGTCCTGGCCGAGGACGTGCGCGCCGCCGCCATCGACGACATGATCACGGTGCGCCGCCAGATCGAGCTCGGCGACCGCGCCCGCGGCGTCCCCGACGAGCAGCTCGACGCCGCCCGCGCCCAGGTCCGCGACCGCGCCGAGGCCGCCGCCCGCCGCCTGCCCGAGCTGGAGCGGGCCGCCCAGCGCGCCCGCGACGAGAGGGTCGGCGCCGAGGCCCGCCTGGACGCCGCCACCGCCGAACGCGCGGAGCAGGTCCGCCGCGCCCTGGCCGCGGGCGACCGCCTCACCGCGGCCCTGTCCCTGCCGGGCGAGGGCGACGCCCCCGACCTCCCGGACACCGTCCTGCTGGGCGCGGCGGGCCTGGCCGCCCGCGCCGCCGCGGACTCCCCGCTGGCCGCCCTCCTGGCCGCCCGCCCGGGCACCGCCGCCGACCCCGCGGCCACCGCCCCGGACGCCCGCCTGGCCCTGCTGCGGGACTGCGTCGCCGACCTGGAGGAGGGACTGGCCGGACAGGGGGAGGTCCCCGAGGTCGACGACAGCGCCATCCTGGGCAGCCGCGAGGAGCTGCACCGGCTCCTGACCTCCGTCGGCTGGGCCCAGACCCGCACCGAGCTCACCGAGCCGCGCGGCCTCAAGCGCCTCACCGTCCACGACGAGGACGGCTCCCGCGACATCACGGCCTACGCCGAACGCATCGCCGCCTCCGTCGCCGGGGCCGCGGAGACCGTCGCCATCGCCGAGGAGGAGGCCTTCGAGCGCCACCTGCTGGGCGAGCTGGCCGAGCACCTGGCCCGCCAGATCGACGAGGCCCGCGCCCTCATCGAGACCATGAACGACGTCCTCAAGGACGTCACGACCTCCGCCGGCCTGGGCGTGCGCCTGGACTGGCGGCTGGCCCCGGACGCCGGGGCCGACATCGAGGCCGTCGTCCCGCTGCTGGCCACCCCGGCCGAGGAGCGCACCCGCGTTCAGACCACCCGCCTGCGCGACACCCTGCGCCGCTGCATCGAGGCCATCCGCCGGCTGGACCCCACCGCCACCGGCGGAGCCCAGCTGCGGGCCGCCCTGGACTACCGCTCCTGGTTCACGTTCACGGTCTACGTGACCGACGCCACGGGCCACGAGCGCCGTCTGGGCCACCGCACCGCCCTCAGCCAGGGCGAGCAGCGCGTCGTCGCCTACCTCGTGCTGTTCGCCGCGGCCGCGGCCCACTTCGACGCCCTGGCCGCCCGGGCCCCCTGGGCGCCGCGCCTCATCCTCCTCGACGACGCCTTCGCCAAGGTGGACGAGCCCACGCACGGCCGCCTGCTGGGCCTGCTCGTGGAGCTCGACCTGGACTTCGTCCTCACCTCCGAACGCGTCTGGGGCTGCTTCGCCAGCGTGCCGAGCCTCAACATCTACGAATGCCTGCGCGACCCCAACGTGCCGGGCATCGCCACCCTGCACTTCACCTGGGACGGCAGCAGGCGCCGCCTGGTCGGCGTGTAGCCGTGCTCCCCCCGGACCCCCGCTCCGCCCCGGCCCGCCCGTCGCCCGCCGCCGTCCCCACCGGACGGCCCGCGGCCGCGGCACCGCCCGGGGACGCCCCCGGGCGGTGCTCCGACCACCGGGTACCGACCTTTACGGGCGGTTCTCGTGCGGGCTGTCCTAGTCTGCTTGTGCAGGAACGACGACAGATGGGGTACGACAATGACCCGGGTGCCCGAGGGGATCGAGACCGGCGACCGCGCCGAGGCCGCCACCGGTGACGACCCCACCGCCGCGGTCCTCATGGACGCACTGGCACGGTCGGGGCTGCCCCGCGGGGTCCACTCCTGGGTCACCGCCGCCCTGTGGGGCGAGGAGGCGCTCCAGGCCCGCGCCCAGGGGCACGCGGTGCCCGAGCCCCCGCCGCGGTCACCGGCCCCGCGGACGCCGGACCGGGTCCGCCGGGCCTACCTCACCCGCATCCGCGTCCAGGGCTTCCGCGGCATCGGCCGCCCGGCCGAGCTGGCCTTCCCCCCGGGGCCGGGCCTGACCGTCATCGTCGGCCGCAACGGCTCGGGCAAGTCCAGCTTCGCCGAGTCCGCCGAGGCCGCGCTCACCGGCCGCAACCCCCGCTGGGACGCCATGCCCACCGGCTGGCGCGACGGCTGGCGCAACCTGCACTACGACGAGAGCACCGAGGCGACCGTCGACATCCTCATCGCCGGCGACGACGCGCCCACGCGGATCACCCGCCGCTGGACCGGGGACAGCGTCCGCTCCGCCCGCGGCGAGATCATCCGCCCGGACGGCACCTCCGCGCCGCTGCGGGCCCTCGACTGGGGCGAGGACCTGGTCCGCTACCGGCCGTTCCTGTCCTACGACGAGCTGGGCCGCACCGTCTCCGGGCGCTCCGCGGAGCTGTACGACACCCTCACGGCCCTGCTGGGCCTCACCGGCCTGGCGGAGGCCGAGCGCCGCCTGGCGCGCTTCTGCGACTCCCTGGCCAAGCGCCGCGACCGCCCCTCCCGGGAGCTGCCCCGGCTGCTGGAGGCCCTGCACGCCTGCGACGACCCGCGCGCGGCCCGGGCCGCGGAACTCCTCACCGGCCCCGGCCTGGACCTGGACGCCCTGCGCCGCCTGGCCGAGGACGACGGTCCCAGCGACCCCGGCCTGCACGTGGTGATGCGCCGCCTGCGCCGCCTGTCGGTGCCCGAGCGCGTGGTGATGACCGACGTCGTCAACGAGCTGCGCGGCGCCTCGATGGAGCTGGCCATGGCGGCCGGCAACAAGAACGACCACGCCTACGGGGTGGTGCGCCTGCTGGAGGAGGCCATCGAGCACCACCAGCGCCACCCGGGGGAGACGACCTGCCCCACCTGCGACACCCCCGGCGCGCTGGGCTCGGACTGGGTCCGCCGGGCCCAGGCCCGGCTGCGCGTCCTGCGCCAGCAGGCGGCCCCGGCCGCGGCCGCCCACGAGCGCGCCGAAGCCGCCCGCGACCAGGCCCGGTTCCTCATGGCCCCGGCCCCCTCCTGGCTGCCGCCCGACAGCGAGCTGGGACGCGTGTGGTCCCTGTGGGAGTCGGGCGCCACCATCACCGACCTGGGCGAACTGGCCGACCACATCGAGACCGTCGGCAAGAGCCTGCGCGCCGCCGCCGTCAGCGCCCGCCGGGAGGCCTCCGAACGCCTGGAGGACCCCACCGGCGGCTGGGCGGAGGAGGCCGAGCGGCTGGGCGCCTGGCTCGACGACGCCAAGGAGGCGCTGGGCGCCCGCGACACCCTGGCCGAGGCCGAGGCGGCGCTCACCTGGCTGGCGGAGCAGGCCCGCCTGCTGCGCGAGGAGCGCCTGGGCCCGGTGGCGGGCCAGGCCGAACAGGTGTGGTTCCGGCTCCGCCAGGAACGCCACATCGACCTGCGGGGCATGCGCCTGATCGGGCGCGGCGCCCGCCGCCGGGTCGAGGTGGACGTCACGGTCGACGGCGTCGGGGACCAGACCAGCGCCCCGGGGCTGCTCAGCCAGGGCGAGTTCCAGGCCCTGGCGCTGTCCATCTGCCTGCCGCGCACCCTGGTCGACGGCAACCCGTTCGGGTTCCTGGTGCTGGACGACCCGGTCCAGGCGATGGACACCGAGACCGTGGAGGGGCTGTCCGCCGTCCTGGCGGAGGTGGGCCGCCACCGCCAGCTGGTGGTGTTCACGCACGACACCCGGCTGCCCGACGCCCTGCGCCGGCTGGGGCTGCCCGCCACCATCCGCACCATCAACCGGGACGCCATGTCCAACGTGTGGGTCTCCGACGGCTCCGACCGGTACTGAGCGCGCGGCGCGCGTCACATCCGGGGTCCTCCCGGACGGTCGGCGCGCGCCTCCCGGACCCCGGGGAACCCCTGCCGTACAGGGGTTTCGCGGCCTCCGGACGGGGGTCGGGCGGACCGCTCCGGGGCGGGCCGCATTCGATTTGGCAGAGCACCCCCCAACCCATGTATAGTCATGACCAGCGCAAGGGGGAACGCCCCGGAGGGCCGGGCCGAAAGGCCGGAACGACGGAGCGGGAACCCGGGCAGCGCGCCCCTTTAGCTCAGTCGGCAGAGCGTCTCCATGGTAAGGAGAAGGTCTACGGTTCGATTCCGTAAAGGGGCTCCACCACTTGATGAGGTCCGGTCCACTCAGGTGGGTGGCCGGTGGATCTCCGCCGGCCGACCGGGGCGGTTCCGAACACCACGGAAACCTCCCCTCCGATCGGGGCGGAGTAGCTCAGTCGGTAGAGCAAGCGGCTCATAATCGCTGTGTCGTCGGTTCAAGTCCGGCCTCCGCTACCACCTCGCCGACCCTTGGACACCACACAGTGTGCACCAGGGGTCGAGGCGGGGACTTCGCAGTGTTCACCCTCGGTGCACTGCAACACCAAGTCCGTCTTCCACGAGAAAGGCACTCCGACGTGGCTGCCACCGACGTGAGGCCGAAGATCACCCTGGCCTGCCAGGAGTGCAATCACCGTAACTACATCACGCGCAAGAACCGTCGGAACACCCCCGACCGGCTCACGATCAAGAAGTTCTGCCCGAACTGCCGCAAGCACAACGAGCACCGCGAGACCCGCTAGGTCCGCGTGAGCCGTTGCGGTCGATCGAACCGCGCGTGAGGAGCACGGCTTCTCATAGACTTCGAGCCCGGTGAGCGAATCGCTCACCGGGCCGTTTGCGTCCCAGGGCACCTTTCAGGAGAGGCAGAGCGTGGCGATCAACCCCGACTACGTGGGCCGGGAGTACCGGGCTCCGGAGGCCTACGAGGTCACCCGCGTCAAGATCCGCGAGTTCGCCGAGGCCGTGGGCGACACCGCCCCCGTCTACACCGACCCGGCCGCGGCCGAGGCCGCCGGATACGCCGACGTGGTGGCACCCCCCACCTTCCCCGTCATCCTCGGCATGGCGGGCTCCGCCCAGGCCATCGCCGACCCCGGGCTGGGCGTCGACTTCTCCCGCGTCGTCCACGGCGACCAGGGCTTCCGCTACAGCCGCCCGGTGGTCGCGGGCGACGTCCTCGACACCGTCACACGCATCACCGACGTCAAGGCACTGGGCGGCAACGAGCTGCTCACCCTGGAGACCGTCGCCACCGACGCCTCCGGCGACCACGTCGTCACGGCGGGCATGATGCTCGTCGTCCGCGGCGAGTAGACCACCGGCCCCCACAATCCGAGGAACGCGACAGTGAGCAAGCTGCGCCACGCCGACGTCGAGGTCGGCACCGAGATCCCCGAGCGGACCTTCACCGTCCGCCGCCTGGACCTGGTCCGCTACGCCGGGGCGTCGGGCGACTTCAACCCCATCCACTGGAACGAGCGCTTCGCCAAGTCCGTCGGCCTGCCCGACGTGATCGCGCACGGCATGTTCACCATGGCCCAGGCCGCCCGCCTCATCACCGACTGGACCGGCGACCCCGGCTCCGTCGTCGACTACTCGGTGCGCTTCTCCGCGCCCATCGTGGTCCCCGACGACGACGAGGGCGCCGAGATCTCCGTCGGCGGCACCGTCAAGAAGAAGCACGACGACGGCACGGTCACCGTGGCCCTGAGCGCCCGCTCCGGCGGTGCCAAGGTCCTGGCCCGCTCCACCGCCGTCGTCCGCCTGGCCTGAGGCCGCAGCAGCAGGAGGAACACCCCGTGTCCGCACACACCGAGCCGTCCGCCGTCCGCCTCGCCGACCACACCACCCTCGGGCTGGGCGGCCCCGCCCGGTCCTACCGGCGGGTCGAGTCCACCGACGACCTCGTCGCGGCCGTCTCCGCGGCCGACGCCGCCGGCGAGCCGGTGCTGGTCCTGGGCGGCGGCAGCAACCTGGTGGTCGCCGACACGGGGTTCCCCGGCACCGTGGTCCACGTCGCCTCCCAGGGCGTGTCCCTGGAGGAGGACGGCACGACCGACCCGGCCACCGGCGAGCCCGTGGTGCTGCTGCGCGCCGAGGCCGGAGTGGAGTGGGACCCGCTGGTGGAGCGGGTCGTCGCCGAGGGCCTCAACGGCCTGGAGTTCCTCTCCGGCATCCCCGGCCGGGTCGGCTCCACCCCCATCCAGAACGTCGGCGCCTACGGCCAGGACGTCTCCCAGACCGTCCGGGAGGTGCTGGTGTACGACCGGCGCGAGGGCGTGCGCCGGGTGCTGTCGGCCGCCGAGTGCGGGTTCACCTACCGCGACAGCGTCTTCAAGGGCGACGACCGGTACGTGGTGTGCGAGGTCGTCTTCGCCCTGCACCGCGGCAAGCTCAGCCGCCCCGTCGCCTACGCCGAGGTCGCGCGCACCCTGGGGGTCGAGGCGGGGGAGCGGGTCCCCATGGAGAGCGCCCGCGAGACCGTCCTGGGCCTGCGCCGCGGCAAGGGCATGGTCCTGGACCCCGCGGACCCCGACACCCGCAGCGCCGGGTCGTTCTTCACCAACCCGGTCGTCACCGCCGAGGAGTTCGCCGCGGTCCGCGAGCGCGCCGCCGAGCGTCTGGGCCCGGACGTCCCGGTGCCCGCCCACCCCGACGCCGACGGCCGCGTCAAGCTGTCCGCGGCCTGGCTCATCGACCGCGCCGGCTTCGGCAAGGGCTACGGCTCCGGCCCGGCCCGGCTGTCCGGCAAGCACACCCTGGCCCTGACCAACCGGGGCGGGGCCACCACCGCCGACCTCCTGGACCTGGCCCGCGAGGTCCGCGCCGGGGTGGAGGCGGCCTTCGGCGTGCGCCTGGTGAACGAGCCCGTGATGGTCGGCGTCTCCCTCTAGGAGACCGGGGAGGGGCCGGGCGAACGGTCGCAGGGCGCTGCGATCATCGGCACCATGCACACCACCCGTACCACCCCGCCGCGGCCGCTCGACGTCGCGGCGGTCTTCCCCGAACTGGGGCCGCTGGCGCGTCCGGCGGTCCGGCTGCACCCCCGCCCCGGGTCCCCGACGCCCCACGACAGCTCGGTCGGCGGGCCGCTGCTGTGGCCCGCCCGCCATCCGTGGCCGCTCTGCGATCGCTGGCACGAGGGCCCGCCCGCCCCGATGCTCCCCCTCGTCCAGCTGTACGCGCGCGACGTGCCCCTGATGGCGGGGTTCGGCCGGGCCGACCTGCTCCAGGTGCTGTGGTGCCCCCGGGAGCACATCGATGACTACAAGCCCTCGACCGAGGTGTTCTGGCGCGCCTCCGCCGACGTCACCGACGTCCGCACCGAGCAGCCCGGGCCGGAGGAGGACGAGGACTACGACCCCTACGTCCCGCGGCCCTGCGTGCTCTCACCGGAGGCCGTCACCGAGTACCCGGACCACCTCGACCTCGACGCTGAGCTCCAGCGGCGACTGGAGGACCCGGACGCCTGGCGGGCGGCCGGAGCCCCGGTGGACGCGTCCTACGAGGACGAGCCCCAGAGGTTCTACATCAACGAGCTGTCCCGGGCCCCCGGCTGGAAGTTCGGCGGCTGGCCCCCGTGGGGCCGCACCGACCCCGTCGTCCGGTTCTGCCCCTACTGCGGCGACACGGTGGTCCCGCTGCTGACCGTCGCCTCGCAGGAGTGGGACTCCGAGCGCACGGGCTGGGTCCCGCACGAGGACCGGGACCTCCTCACGGCGCGCGGCCCCTGGTGGGGGAACCCGGTCGGGGCCCAGATCGGCGACAACGACAACCTCCAGATCTACGTCTGCCCGCGCTTCCCGGGCGGGACCTTCCCCTACCCGACCGCCACCCTCCTCTACCCGGGCGGGAGCCACTCGCACACCGCGCTGGTCCAGTGAGGCCACCGGCGGCCCGGCGGCCGGAAGCACCGCCGAAGAAAAGGCGCACCCGAATCGAATAAAAAAGTGAGGCGGGCCGAACACCGTTATTCGACCCGCCTCCGCGGTGAATTCGCCAGATCCATGAATTGCGAATCCCGTCCATTCTGTCCTAGGGTCGGACACGTCGAAGGGGAGTAGTCCCCGATCGCGTGGTCGACATACTGGACCCCCTGTGGTCCCGGTCACGCGGGCCCCGGCATGCCTCCCTCCCCGCCGGAGGGGCGGTCATCAGGGCGGACGAGACCTTCGACCCGGCCATCACCACGACCGGGTCGAAGGGGCGTATCCGCTCCCTTCCGCCCAGACCGCCACGAGGGAGAGGACATATGACGGCATTTCTCGCGGGCCTCGGATTCAGCGCCCTGGCCGTTTTCATCGCCGAAATGGGCGACAAGACCCAGCTCGTCGCCATGTCACTGGCGACCCGCTACCGCGCGCTCACGGTCATCCTCGGCATCACCGCCGCGACCGCCGTCGTGCACATCGCGAGCGTGTTCATCGCCGAGGTGCTGGGCGCGTCCCTGCCCACCGACTGGATCACCCTGGTCGCGGGCATCGCGTTCCTGATCTTCGGCGCCTGGACGCTGCGCGGCGACGAGATGTCCGCCAAGGACGAGGAGCGTGCCGCCTCCCGGCGCATCAAGTCCGCGTTCGTCACGGTCTTCACGGTGTTCTTCATCGCGGAGCTGGGCGACAAGACCATGCTCACCACCATCGCGGTGGGCACGCAGTACGACTGGCTGCCGGTGTGGATCGGCTCCACCGTCGGCATGGTCGCCGCCGACGCCATCGCCATCGTCCTCGGCGCCGTCCTGGGCAGGAAGCTCCCGGAGCGGGCCGTCCGGATCGGCGCCGCGTCCCTGTTCTTCGTCGCGGGCGCGGTCATGGTCGGCCAGGGCGTCCTCATGCTCCTGGCCTGACCCGGCGGTCAGTCCCGCTGTCCGGGGTCGTCCGCCAGCCAGGACTCGACCCCGGACAGCATCTCCTTCTTGAGGGAGTCGGGCGCCCCCGAGCCCCGGATCGACATCCGCGCCAGCTCGGCCAGCTCCGGGTCGGTGAACCCGAACACCTCGCGGGCGATCCGGTACTGCTCCACCAGGCGCGGACCGAACAGCAGCGGGTCGTCGGTCCCCAGCGCGATCGGCACCCCGGCGTCGAACAGCCGCCGCAGCGGCACGTGCTCCAGCTCGTTGAACACCCCCAGGCCCACGTTGGAGGTCGGGCAGATCTCCAGCGTCACCCCCTGGGTGGCGATCCGCTCCACCAGGTACGGGTCCTCGATCGCCCGCACCCCGTGCCCCACCCGGTCGGCCTCCAGCTCGTCCAGGCACTCCCGGATGCTCAGCGGCCCCTGGAGCTCGCCGCCGTGCGGGGCCGACAGCAGCCCGGCCCGGCGCGCGATCCGGAACGCCGCCTCGAACTCCCGGGCCCGCCCGCGCCGCTCGTCGTTGTTGAGCCCGAACGCCACCACGCCGCGGCCCGCGTACTGGCGGGCCAGCCGGGCCAGCGCGCGGGCGTCCAGCGGGTGCCGCGTGCGGTTGGCCGCCACCATGACGCCGACCCCCACCCCGGTGTCGCGCTCGGCGGCCCGGGCGGCGTCCAGCACCAGCTCCAGGGTGGCGGTCAGCCCGTCGAAGAGCGCCGCGTACCCGCTGGGGTCCACCTGGATCTCCAGCCAGCCCGAGCCGGCCTCCCGCTCGTCCTCGGCCGCCTCGCGCAGCAGCCGGTACATGTCGTCGGGCTCGCGCAGCACCGAGCGCGCGATGTCGTAGAGGCGCTGGAACCGGAACCAGCCGCGCTCGTCGGTGGCGCGCAGCCTGGGCGGCCACTCGGTCACCAGGGCCTGGGGCAGGTGCACGCCCCGCTTCTCGGCGAGCTCCACCAGTGTGGAGTGCCTCATCGACCCGGTGAAGTGGAGGTGCAGATGGGCCTTGGGCAGCCGGTCCAAGCGGCGGCCGGTGATGGGTGTCTCCATGAACCAAGCCTGCCGTATCCGGGCCGCCCGTGGTGCCGGAGCCGTCCACTTCCCCGGTGATGCGCTGCACATGCCGCGGGCCCGCCCGGAACGCTCCGGACGGGCCCGTACGGCGGTGTGCGCGCGGCTACCGGGCCTCGGCCAGCAGCTTCTGGATGCGGCTGACGCCCTCGGCCAGGTCCTCGTCGCCCAGCGCGTAGGACAGGCGCAGGTAACCCGGGGTGCCGAAGGCCTCGCCCGGGACCACCGCGACCTCGGCCTCGTCCAGGATCAGCTCGGCCAGCTCGGCGGAGGTCTGCGGACGGCGGCCGCGGATCTCCTTGCCCAGCACGCCCTTGACCGACGGGTAGGCGTAGAACGCGCCCTGCGGCTCCGGGCAGAACACGCCGTCGATCTCGTTGAGCATCCGCACGATGGTCCGGCGGCGGCGGTCGAACGCCTTCTTCATCTCCTCGACGGCGGCCAGGTCGCCCGAGACGGCGGCGATCGCGGCGGCCTGGGACACGTTGGCGACGTTGGAGGTGGCGTGCGACTGGAGGTTGCCCGCGGCCTTGACGACGTCCTTGGGGCCGATGACCCACCCCACGCGCCAGCCGGTCATCGCGTACGTCTTGGCGACGCCGTTGACGATGACGGTGCGGTCGGCGATCTCGGGCACCTCGACGGGCAGCGAGGAGAACTCGGCGTCCCCGTAGACCAGGTGCTCGTAGATCTCGTCGGTGAGCACCCACAGGCCGTGCCCGTTCGCCCACTGCCCGATGGCGCGCACCTGCTCGCGCGGGTAGACGGCGCCGGTCGGGTTGGAGGGGGACACGAACAGCAGGACCTTGGTGCGCTCGGTGCGCGCCGCCTCCAGCTGCTCGACGCTCGCCAGGTAGCCGGTGGTCTCGTCGGTGACCACGTAGACCGGCACGCCGCCCGCCAGCTTGATGGACTCGGGGTAGGTGGTCCAGTACGGGGCGATGACGATGACCTCGTCGCCCGGGTCGAGCAGGGCGGCGAACGCCTCGTAGATGGCCTGCTTGCCGCCGTTGGTCACCAGGACCTGGGCGGGCTCCACCTGGTAGCCGGAGTCGCGGGCGGTCTTCTCGGCGATGGCCTTCTTCAGCTCGGGCAGGCCGCCGGCCGGGGTGTAGCGGTGGTACTTCGGCTCGCGGGCGGCGGCGACGGCCGCCTCCACGATGTAGTCCGGAGTCGGGAAGTCCGGTTCCCCCGCGCCGAAGCCGATGACGGGACGGCCCTCCGCCTTCATGGCCTTGGCCTTGGCGTCCACGGCGAGGGTGGCGGACTCGGAGATGGCGCTGATGCGTGCAGAGACACGGGGTCGGTTGGTCATGCCGTCCATGGTGTCATGCGAGGCCGCGCCCGTGGCGGGGTGGGCCGGGACCGGGCGGCGGGTAATCGGTTTGGCCGCGCGCGGGGGAACCCGTAAACTCTCACGAGTCGGCCGTCCGTGGCCCAGGTGTTACGCACCGGCAGTGTGCGCGCACGGCACGGACCGGCTATGGTGGGATCGCGGTTTCCGCATAGGGCAGTGGCTCAATTGGCAGAGCACCGGTCTCCAAAACCGGCGGTTGGGGGTTCGAGTCCCTCCTGCCCTGCACGACCGTTCGCGCGGCGTGGCGGCCTGACCGGCCGCTTCGTCGCGCGAACGGGCTTTCCTGCTATCTCGGGGATGACCCGCGACCCTAAGGACCCCAGGTGACTCAGACTGACGCCGACGCCAAGCCCGGCAAGGAGCCCACGCGCCGCACCGGTCCGGTGACGTTCACCAAGCAGGTCGTCGGCGAGCTGCGCAAGGTGCGCTGGCCCACGCGCCGCGAGCTGGTCACCTACACCATCGTGGTCCTGGTCTTCGTGGTCATGATCCTGGGTTACGTCTCGCTCCTCGACTGGGGCTTCGGCGAGGCCGTCACCTGGCTCTACGGCACCTTCGGCACCCCCGAGGGCCTCTAGCGCCACCCGGCCGGCCATCCGGTCGGCCCGTCCCCCGAGGGGGGTCACCGATCTCACAGGCCGCGTTCCGCCCCGTGCGGGACGCGGCCTCGCCCGTGCGCGGGTTGGCCCCGGGTCGCTCCGGGAGAGCTTAAGCTGACAGGACCGGGTCCCGAACCGGGCGCCCCGCGCGGCGTTCCGGCCCCGGCGCAGCGCAGAACCGCTGGGCATCGAGAAGCGCTGGGCGGAACCGAGGAGGGGCCGCGCAGCGCACCCGACGAGAGAAAGAGCAGCAGCCGTGTCCGAGTCCCCACTGACCAATGACGACTTCCCCGAAGAGGAGCCGGGTCAGTCGTCGGCGGAAGCGACCGGCCTGGCGGGCGAGCCGTCCGAGGAGGCCGCGCAGGCCGACTCCGACGGCGCCGAGCTGACCGACGCCGAACCGACCGACGTCGAGCCGGCGGACGACGAGGACGCGGAGGAGGCCGAGGAGGCCCCGCGCCCCGACCCCGTCGAGGAGTTCAAGAACGAGCTCTTCCTGCTCCCCGGCGACTGGTACGTCGTGCACACCTACGCGGGGTACGAGAAGCGGGTCAAGGCCAACGTCGAGAGCCGCACCCAGTCCCTCAACATGGAGGAGTACATCTTCCAGGTCGAGGTCCCCGAGCACCAGGTCACCGAGGTCAAGAGCGGCAAGCGCCAGCAGGTCACCGAGAAGGTCCTGCCCGGCTACGTGCTCGTCCGCATGGACCTCACCGACGAGTCCTGGTCGGCCATCCGCAACACCCCCGGCGTGACCGGCTTCGTGGGCCTGTCCAACAAGCCCGCCCCGCTCAGCCTCACCGAGGTCGCCAAGCTGCTGGCGCCCGAGCCGGAGGAGGAGCCGGAGCAGGTCCAGAAGGCCAGGACCGGCGGCGTGGAGGTCCGCTCCGACGTGGCCTACGAGATCGGCGAGTCCGTCACGGTCATGGAGGGCCCGTTCGCGACCCTGCCCGCCACCGTGAGCGAGATCAACCCCGACACCCAGAAGCTCAAGGTGCTGGTGTCGATCTTCGGCCGCGAGACCCCGGTCGAGCTGTCGTTCAACCAGGTCGCCAAGATCTGATCCGGCGACCGCGCCCGGGTACTCGCCCGGGCGGCGTAGACTTGGTGGGTCCGCCTCGTGCGGACCCACTCGCGTGTCCGGCCCCCGGTCGGGCGCGCACGGCCCGCCCGGTCCCGGCGGGCCGCGGCCCGGCGCCTTCACCGCCGGGCGCAGTTCCTCCCGCAGCGGTGGTTCCCCGGCCGTCCCCGGCCGCGCGGCACCCCTGGGAGGACAGGGACCGGCACACAACGCAGATCAGGCAAAGGACCCGATATGCCTCCGAAGAAGAAACTGGCCGCACTCGTCAAGGTGCAGCTGCCCGCCGGTCAGGCGACCCCGGCTCCGCCCGTCGGTACCGCTCTCGGTCCGCACGGCGTCAACATCATGGACTTCTGCAAGCAGTACAACGCTGCCACGGAGTCCCAGCGCGGCAACGTGATCCCGGTCGAGATCTCGATCTACGAGGACCGGTCCTTCACCTTCGTCACGAAGACGCCGCCGGCGCCGAAGCTGATCCTGAAGGCCGCGGGCCTGGACAAGGCCGCCACCGACCCGGGTCGCAGCACGGCCGGTTCCATCACCGCCGAGCAGGTCCGCGAGATCGCGCAGACCAAGCTGCCCGACCTCAACACCGACGACATCGAGGCCGCCGCCAAGATCGTCGCCGGCACCGCCCGCTCGATGGGCATCGAGGTCAAGTAGCCCCGTCACCCGGCCGCGTACACAGGCCGGGCGAGGGATGCTCGACAGTTCCAGAACCGAATCGTGGCAGGGCCTCGCGCTGGCCCACAGACCACACGTTCCCCATAAGGAGAACAGCGTGAAGCGCAGCAAGAACCACCGCAAAGCCAGCGAGCTGGTGGACCGCGAGAAGCAGTACGCCCCCTCCGAGGCCGTGAAGCTGGCCAAGGAGACCTCCACCACCAAGTTCGACGCGACCGTCGAGGTGGCCCTGCGCCTGGGCGTCGACCCGCGCAAGGCCGACCAGATGGTCCGCGGCACCGTCAACCTGCCGCACGGCACCGGCAAGACCGCACGGGTCCTGGTCTTCGCGACCGGTGAGCGTGCCGAGCAGGCTCTGGCCGCGGGCGCCGACATCATCGGCGACGACGAGATGATCGAGAAGGTGGCCAAGGGCTTCACCGACTTCGACGCCGTCGTCGCCACCCCGGACCTCATGGGCAAGGTCGGTCGCCTCGGCCGCGTCCTGGGTCCGCGCGGCCTGATGCCGAACCCCAAGACGGGCACGGTCACCCCCGACGTGGCCAAGGCCGTCACCGACATCAAGGGCGGCAAGATCGAGTTCCGCGTGGACCGCCACGGGAACCTGCACTTCATCATCGGCAAGGCCTCCTTCGGCGAGCAGCAGCTGCTGGAGAACTACCAGGCCGCCATCGACGAGGTGACCCGTCTCAAGCCGTCCGCCGCCAAGGGGCGCTACATCAAGAAGGCCGTGGTCTCCACGACCATGGGCCCGAGCATCCCGCTCGAGGTCTGACGGTCCTCCTGACACGGACGGCCCCCGGCTCCTCTCGGAGCCGGGGGCCGTCGCCGTTCCCGGGGCCGGTGGTCCCGGCGGGCGCCCGGGGGAGAGGCGCCGCGGGCGGCTACATGTCGCTGATCTGGTCCTCGGACGGGATCTCGAACGAGGTGGTGCCGATCTCGGAGAACTCGATCTGCATGGTCTCCCCGTTGTCGGTGACGCTCATACGCATGGGGAAGCCGTCCTCGGAGACCCAGATGGAGACCTCCAGGGTCTCCTGGACATCGCCGCCGAGGAACTCCTGGATGGCGGCCGCGGACCCGGGGTCCAGGGCGGCGGCCTCCTCCTCGGTGAGGGCGAGCTCGACCACGGTCGTCGGGACGCCGTTGACGTCCTCGGCCCCGGTCTCCTCGGCCTGCTCGATCCCCGCGAAGGCGCTGACCAGGTCGGGGAGCCCCTGGAGGTCGAACAGCTCCTCCGGGTTCATGTCCGTCATGTCCTCGCCGCCGCGGACCCAGGGGGTTTCCGCTTCGTAGATGCCGTTGTGGTCGGAGATGAGCGTCTCCCCGTCCGCGGGCTGGATCATGATCTGGGTGCCCAGCTCCTCCGCGGTGAGCCCCGGGTCCTCACCGCCCATGGCGAGCAGCTCTGCCAGCGCCTCCCCGAACTCGGGCATCACCATGGTGATCTGCATCGCCTGCGGGTCGTCCATGACCTCGTAGGTCAGGTCGACGTCGACCTCGCCCAGGTCGGGGTCGGGCATCGTCATCGAGAGGGCGAGGGTGTAGTTGGTGAGCTCGCGGGTGCTGTCGTCCAGGCCGCTCAGCAGGTCGATGAGGCCGCCCCCGCCGCCGTTCTCCTCCGCGGCGGCCTCGGTGGCCTCCTCGGTCGGCTCGGGGGCCTCCTCGGCGCCGCAGGCGGCGAGGGACAGGGCCAGGATCCCGGCGGTGAACAGGGCCGGGACTCGGGTCTTCACGGTGCTTGTGTCGCTTTCTCTCAAGGGGGATGAGCACCAGAGAGCGGGGTGTGCTCGGTGCCGTCGATGCTCCCACGCGCAGTGGACATTCCGGGCATTCTCCTCTTGCTTCACTCGGAGGGATCCGGGCCCGCACGGCCCCGGATCCCTCCCGGATCCCCCGGTGAGCACCGTCACGGCGAGGGCTCCCGAAAACGGAGGTTCGAGCGCCCTGTGGATCGGGTACGATGGTTTCTTGCCGAAGACCGCTGGTCGTCACCCGATCGGGTGACCTAAGGACCCATCCGCGATGGGCGCCCGCGCAGGTGTCACAAGAGCTTTCCCGTACCGCCCGTACGCGCTCCGCGCGATCGGACCGGATACGCGGACGTGCCCCGTGCGCCTCGCGCTCGGGGCTTTTTCTCGTGCTGACGCCCGTCGTCGCGGGTCCTTGGGAATCACCGGCGTTCAATGTTGGAAGGAGTCCCATGGCGAGGCCGGACAAGGCAGCCGCGGTCGCCGCGCTCTCGGAGGAGTTCCGGGAGTCCAGCGGTGCCGTGCTGACCGAATACCGGGGGCTCACTGTGGCTCAGCTCACCGAGCTGCGCCGTAGCCTCGGCCAGAACGCGCGTTTCTCCATCGTGAAGAACACGCTGACCAAGCTGGCGCTCAAGGAGGCCGGCGTCGACGTCCAGATCGATGATCTGCTCGTCGGCCCGTCCGCCGTCGCCTTCGTCCACGGTGACGTGGTCGAGGCCGCCAAGGGTCTGCGCGACTTCGCCAAGGCGAACTCGCCGCTGGTGATCAAGGGCGGCATCATCGACGGCAAGTCGATGACCGCCGAGGACGTCACCAAGCTGGCCGATCTGGAGTCCCGAGAGGTTCTCCTCTCGAAGCTTGCCGGCGCGCTCAAGGCCAAGCAGGGCCAGGCCGCCGCCGTCTTCCAGGCGCTGCCGTCCAAGACCGTGCGTCTCGCACAGGCTCTGGCGGACAAGCGTTCCGAGGAAGCCGCTTAAACCCTATGGACCACGGCGGGTGCCGACCGCGCCCGGCCACTGGCTCGCACGTGATGCCCCACGGCGCGCGTGTTCGTAAAGAAAGAGAGATCGCATCATGGCGAAGCTCAGCAACGAGGACCTGCTTGCCGCGTTCGAGGAGATGACCCTCCTCGAGCTGTCCGAGTTCGTGAAGCTCTTCGAGGACAAGTTCGACGTCACCGCCGCCGCTCCGGCCGCCGTCGTCGCCGCCGCCCCGGGTGCCGGTGGCGGCGCCGCCGCCGTCGAGGACGAGAAGGACGAGTTCGACGTCGTCCTCGAGTCCGCCGGCGACAAGAAGATCCAGGTCATCAAGGAGGTCCGCGGCCTCACGAGCCTGGGCCTCAAGGAGGCCAAGGACCTGGTCGACAACGCTCCGAAGCCGCTGCTCGAGGGCGTCAACAAGGAGACGGCCGAGAAGGCCAAGGCCGCCCTCGAGGGCGCCGGCGCCACCGTCACCCTCAAGTAGTCCCGTACGGGCCCCACACGGCCCGTCGACTGCGCCTGCGCGGCCGTCCGCCCCTTCGGGGGCGGGCGGCCGCCTTCGTGTGTCCGGGGGTCCCCGCGCGGCCCCGGGGCGCCGCCGCGCCGAACGTGAGTCCGCGACGGCGAATCTCGCGCGCGTGTGCGAAGCTGGTTCGGACCCGGAGGGGCCCGCGACGGCCCCGGGCCGGGAGTGGAACCGCCCGCGGATGCGGATCGTCCCCGGGACACGGTAATCTCCGGTGCCGGGAATCTTGAGGGGCCCGGGGGCGAGTGTTTACCCGCCCGCCCCGGGGGAACCCTTCCGGGTGTCCGATGGCTCACACGACCCCCCAGGGCCAGGGCGAGCGCACAGTCCACCGGACGGATCGGTCCCCCGCAGGGGTTGACGGATCGCCTTCCACGGGTGATCCTGCCGGTGTCGTGAGTTGCGCTGTGGACCATGAGTGGACAGCGGTGTAGTGTTCGGCTACACTGCTCTTTTGCGCTGCCCTTTGGTGATCCCTGTGCCGGTGACCGGCTGCCGACCAGCCCGTTTCGTCTGGACACGGTGCCCGTTCCCGCTCGATGTGACCGTCTCAACCGCGTTGCGGCGGTCCTTCTCGTGACGGATCGTCTGGCGTGCGCGCTTCAACCGCCACAAGCCTTCGGAAGGACCCCTGTTGGCAGCCTCGCGCAACGCCTCCGCTAACGCCCTTGGTCCGCACCGCGTTTCTTTCGCCCGTATCCAGGAACCCCTCGAGGTTCCGAACCTGCTTGCCCTGCAGACCGAGTCGTTCGACTGGCTGCTGGGCAACGACAAGTGGAAGGCCCGGGTCGAATCGGCCCGGAACGCTGGCCGCAAGGACGTTACGGAGCAGTCCGGTCTCGAAGAGATCTTCGAGGAGATCAGCCCGATCGAGGACTTCTCGGGCACGATGTCCCTGTCGTTCCGTGACCACCGGTTCGAGCCGCCCAAGAACACGGTCGACGAGTGCAAGGAACGGGACGCCACCTACTCCGCGCCGATGTTCGTCACCGCGGAGTTCATCAACAACGACACCGGTGAGATCAAGAGCCAGACGGTCTTCATGGGCGACTTCCCGCTCATGACCGACAAGGGCACCTTCATCATCAACGGCACCGAGCGTGTCGTGGTCTCCCAGCTGGTCCGCTCCCCGGGCGTCTACTTCGACAGGTCCGTCGACAAGACCACCGACAAGGACCTCTTCGGCTGCAAGGTCATCCCGTCCCGCGGTGCCTGGCTGGAGTTCGAGGTCGACAAGCGCGACTTCGTCGGCGTCCGCATCGACCGCAAGCGCAAGCAGGGCGTCACCGTCCTGCTCAAGGCCCTGGGCTGGACCACCGACCAGATCCTGGAGCGCTTCGGCCAGTACGAGTCCATCCGCAACACGCTGGAGAAGGACCCGACCGCCGGCACCGACGACGCGCTGCTGGACATCTACCGCAAGCTGCGCCCGGGAGAGCCGCCCACGAAGGAGTCGGCCCAGGCGCTGCTGGAGAACCTCTACTTCAACCCCAAGCGCTACGACCTGGCCAAGGTCGGCCGCTACAAGATCAACAAGAAGCTCGGTCTGGAGACCGACTACACGCAGGGCACGCTGACCGAAGAGGACATCGTCGCCACCATCGAGTACCTCGTGCGCCTGCACGCGGGCGAGAAGGAGCGCGAGACCCCGCTCGGCACCCTGCCGATCGAGGTCGACGACATCGACCACTTCGGCAACCGCCGCCTGCGCACCGTCGGCGAGCTCATCCAGAACCAGGTCCGCCTGGGCCTGGCCCGCATGGAGCGCGTCGTCCGCGAGCGGATGACCACCCAGGACGTCGAGGCGATCACGCCGCAGACCCTGATCAACATCCGCCCCGTCGTGGCCTCCATCAAGGAGTTCTTCGGCACCTCGCAGCTGTCGCAGTTCATGGACCAGACCAACCCGCTGGCGGGTCTGACCCACAAGCGCCGCCTGTCGGCGCTGGGCCCGGGCGGTCTGTCCCGTGAGCGCGCGGGCTTCGAGGTCCGCGACGTGCACCCGTCCCACTACGGCCGCATGTGCCCGATCGAGACCCCTGAGGGTCCCAACATCGGCCTCATCGGCTCGCTGGCCGCGTACGGGCGGGTCAACCCGTTCGGCTTCGTGGAGACCCCGTACCGCAAGGTCGTCGACGGCCGTATCACCGACCAGGTCGACTACCTCACCGCGGACGAGGAGGACCGGTTCATCATCGCGCAGGCCAACACGCCGATGAACGCCGACGGCTCCTTCGCCGAGGACCGCGTGCTCGTCCGCCGTAAGGGCGGCGAGTTCGAGCAGGTCGGCACCGACGAGGTCGACTACATGGACGTGTCGCCGCGCCAGATGGTGTCGGTCGCCACCGCCATGATCCCGTTCCTGGAGCACGACGACGCCAACCGCGCGCTCATGGGCTCCAACATGCAGCGCCAGGCCGTGCCCCTGCTGCGGGCCGAGTCCCCGTTCGTCGGCACCGGCATGGAGTACCGCGCCGCCACCGACGCCGGCGACGTCGTGCTCGCCGAGAAGGCCGGTGTGGTCGAGGACGTCACCGCCGACTACGTCACCGTCATGGCCGACGACGGCACCCGCAAGACGTACCGCCTGCACAAGTTCCAGCGCTCCAACCAGGGCACCTGCTTCAACCAGCGCCCGATCGTCACCGAGGGGCAGCGGGTCGAGGAGCGCCAGGTCCTGGCCGACGGCCCGTCCACCGACCAGGGTGAGATGTCGCTGGGCAAGAACCTCCTCGTGGCGTACATGTCGTGGGAGGGCCACAACTACGAGGACGCGATCATCCTCTCCCAGCGCCTGGTGCAGGACGACGTCCTCTCCTCGATCCACATCGAGGAGCACGAGGTCGACGCCCGCGACACCAAGCTGGGCCCGGAGGAGATCACCCGCGAGATCCCCAACGTCAGCGAGGAGGTCCTCGCCGACCTCGACGACCGGGGCATCATCCGCATCGGCGCCGAGGTCGTCGACGGCGACATCCTCGTCGGCAAGGTCACGCCCAAGGGCGAGACCGAGCTCACCCCGGAGGAGCGCCTGCTGCGCGCCATCTTCGGTGAGAAGGCCCGCGAGGTCCGCGACACCTCCCTGAAGGTGCCGCACGGCGAGTCCGGCAAGGTCATCGGCGTCAAGGTGTTCAGCCGCGAGGAGGGCGACGAGCTCGCCCCCGGCGTGAACGAGATGGTCCGCGTCTACGTGGCCCAGAAGCGCAAGATCACCGACGGCGACAAGCTCGCCGGCCGCCACGGCAACAAGGGCGTCATCTCCAAGATCCTCCCGCAGGAGGACATGCCCTTCCTGGAGGACGGCACCCCCGTCGACATCATCCTCAACCCGCTGGGCGTCCCCGGCCGGATGAACGTCGGCCAGGTGCTGGAGGTCCACCTGGGCTGGCTGGCCAAGAACGGCTGGCTGGTCGAGGGGCTGGAGGAGGACTGGCAGAAGGCGCTCGACGCCATCGGCGCCACCGACGTCCCGCCGGACTCCCGGGTCGCCACGCCGGTCTTCGACGGCCTGCACGGCGACGAGCTCAGCGGCCTCATCAGCTCGGTCCGCCCGAACAAGGACGGCAACCGCCTCATCAACGAGGACGGCAAGGCCCGCCTGTTCGACGGCCGCACCGGTGAGCCCTTCGCCGAGCCCATCTCCGTCGGCTACAAGTACATCCTGAAGCTCCACCACCTCGTGGACGACAAGATCCACGCGCGCTCCACCGGCCCCTACTCCATGATCACCCAGCAGCCGCTGGGCGGTAAGGCGCAGTTCGGCGGCCAGCGCTTCGGTGAGATGGAGGTGTGGGCGCTGGAGGCCTACGGCGCCGCCTACGCCCTCCAGGAGCTGCTCACCATCAAGTCCGACGACGTGGTGGGCCGGGTCAAGGTCTACGAGGCCATCGTCAAGGGCGAGAACATCCCCGAGCCGGGCATCCCTGAGTCCTTCAAGGTGCTCATCAAGGAGATGCAGTCGCTCTGTCTGAACGTGGAGGTGCTGTCCAGTGACGGTATGTCCATCGAGATGCGGGACAGCGACGAGGACGTCTTCCGCGCGGCGGAAGAACTGGGAATCGACCTGGGTCGGCGCGAGCCGAGCAGTGTCGAAGAGGTCTAACTTCCGCATTCTTCGAGAGCAGGGGACGAATTAAGTGCTCGACGTCAACTTCTTCGACGAGCTGCGCATCGGCCTGGCCACGGCCGACGACATCCGCCAGTGGTCGCACGGCGAGGTCAAGAAGCCCGAAACCATCAACTACCGGACCCTCAAGCCCGAGAAGGACGGCCTCTTCTGCGAGAAGATCTTCGGCCCGACCCGGGACTGGGAGTGCTACTGCGGCAAGTACAAGCGCGTCCGCTTCAAGGGCATCATCTGTGAGCGCTGCGGCGTCGAGGTGACCCGCGCCAAGGTGCGCCGTGAGCGGATGGGCCACATCGAGCTGGCCGCTCCCGTGACGCACATCTGGTACTTCAAGGGCGTGCCCTCCCGCCTGGGCTACCTGCTGGACCTGGCGCCGAAGGATCTCGAGAAGATCATCTACTTCGCCGCCTACATGGTCACGTGGGTGGACACCGAGGCCCGTGAGCGCGACCTCCAGTCCCTGGAGGCGCGGATCGCGGTCGAGAAGCAGCACATGGAGCAGCGCCGCGACTCCACCATCGAGGAGCGGCACCGCAAGCTCGAGGCCGACCTGGCCGAGCTCGAGGAGCAGGGTGCCAAGGGCGACGCGCGCCGCAAGGTGCGCGAGGGCGCCGAGCGCGAGATGCGCCAGCTGCGCGACCGCGCCCAGCGCGAGATCGACCGCCTCGACGAGGTCTGGAACCGGTTCAAGAACCTCAAGGTCCAGGACCTCGAGGGCGACGAGATGCTCTACCGCGAGATGCGGGACCGCTTCGGGAAGTACTTCCGCGGCGGCATGGGCGCCCAGGCCATCCAGGACCGGCTCGCCAACTTCGAGCTGGAGGAGGAGGCCGAGAAGCTCCGCGAGACCATCCGCACCGGCAAGGGCCAGAAGAAGGCCCGCGCCCTGAAGCGGCTCAAGGTCGTCTCGGCGTTCCTCAACACCCGCAACAGCCCCATGGGCATGGTGCTGGACTGCATCCCGGTCATCCCGCCGGACCTGCGTCCGATGGTGCAGCTGGACGGTGGCCGCTTCGCGACCTCCGACCTGAACGACCTGTACCGCCGCGTCATCAACCGCAACAACCGCCTCAAGCGGCTGCTGGACCTCGGCGCGCCCGAGATCATCGTCAACAACGAGAAGCGGATGCTCCAGGAGGCCGTCGACGCGCTGTTCGACAACGGCCGCCGCGGCCGGCCCGTCACCGGGCCCGGCAACCGTCCGCTCAAGTCGCTGTCCGACATGCTCAAGGGCAAGCAGGGCCGGTTCCGCCAGAACCTGCTGGGCAAGCGCGTCGACTACTCCGGCCGTTCGGTCATCGTCGTCGGCCCGCAGCTGAAGCTGCACCAGTGCGGTCTGCCCAAGCAGATGGCCCTGGAGCTCTTCAAGCCGTTCGTGATGAAGCGCCTGGTCGACCTGAACCACGCGCAGAACATCAAGAGCGCCAAGCGCATGGTGGAGCGGTCCCGCCCCGTCGTGTGGGACGTCCTCGAAGAGGTCATCACCGAGCACCCGGTTCTGCTCAACCGCGCCCCGACCCTGCACCGCCTGGGCATCCAGGCGTTCGAGCCGCAGCTGGTCGAGGGCAAGGCCATCCAGATCCACCCGCTCGTGTGCACCGCGTTCAACGCGGACTTCGACGGCGACCAGATGGCCGTGCACCTGCCGCTGTCCGCCGAGGCCCAGGCCGAGGCGCGGCTGCTGATGCTCGCCACCAACAACATCCTCAAGCCGTCCGACGGCAAGCCCGTGACCATGCCCACCCAGGACATGATCATCGGCCTGTACTACCTGACGACGGAGCGGGCGGGGGCGACCGGCGAGGGCCGTGCGTTCCGCGGCCCCGCCGAGGCGATCATGGCCTACGACCTGGGCGACCTCGACCTGCAGGCGAAGATCCGCCTGCGCATCGAGGACGGTGCCCCGGCTCCCAAGGACTGGACGCCGCCGGAGGGCTGGCAGCCGGGCGAGGCGTACACCCTCGAGACCACCCTGGGCCGGTACCTCTTCAACGAGACCACCCCGGTGGACTACCCGTACATCAACTACCAGGTCGGCAAGAAGCAGATCTCGGTGCTGGTCAACGACCTCGCCGAGAACTACCCCAAGGTGCAGGTCGCCACGACCCTGGACGCCCTCAAGGACGCCGGTTACCGCTGGGCCACCCGGTCCGGCCTGACCATCGGCATCGAGGACGTCGTCGCGCCGCCGCAGAAGGCGGAGATCCTCGCGGGCTACGACCGCAAGGCCGACAAGATCCAGCGGGAGTACGACCGCGGCCTCATCACCGACGACGAGCGCCGCAACGAGCTCACCGAGGTGTGGACCCAGGCCACCGCCGAGGTCGCCAAGAACATGGAGGACAACTTCCCCGCCGACAACCCGGTGTGGATGATGGTCCAGTCCGGCGCCCGAGGCAACCCGATGCAGGTGCGCCAGATCGCCGGTATCCGCGGTCTGGTCTCCAACACCAAGGGTGAGACGATCCCGCGCCCGATCAAGTCCTCCTACCGCGAGGGCCTGTCCGTGCTGGAGTACTTCATCTCCACGCACGGCCAGCGCAAGGGCCTGGCCGACACCGCGCTGCGGACCGCCGACTCGGGTTACCTGACCCGTCGTCTGGTGGACGTCGCCCAGGACGTCATCGTCCGGGAGATCGACTGCGGCACCGACCGGTCGCTGTGGCACGAGATCGGCGAGAAGAACGCCGCCGGCGTCGTCGTGCGCAAGCACAACGTCGAGAACACCGGCTTCGGCCGCACCCTGGCCGAGGACGTCCTCGACGCCAACGGCGACCTGGTGCTGCCGGCGCTGGCGGACACCTCCGAGCAGAACATCGACAAGCTGATCGCCGCCGGGATCACCCGGGTGCGCATCCGCTCGTCGCTGACCTGCGAGGCGAAGATCGGCGTCTGCACCACCTGCTACGGCCGCTCCATGGCGACCGGCAAGCCGGTGGACGTCGGCGAGGCGATCGGCATCATCGCGGCCCAGTCCATCGGTGAGCCCGGCACCCAGCTGACCATGCGGACCTTCCACATGGGCGGTTCGGCCGGTCAGGACATCACCCACGGTCTGCCCCGTGTCCAGGAGCTCTTCGAGGCCCGCATCCCCAAGGGTGTGGCCCCGATCTCCGAGGTCGAGGGTCGGATCCGGATCGACGACACCGAGAAGAGCCGCAAGATCGTCGTCATCCCCGACGACGGCACCGACGAGATCGCCTACCCGGTCCCCATGCGCGCCCAGCGCCTGGTGGACGAGGGCGACCACGTCAAGGTGGGCCAGCAGCTCATCCAGGGTGCGATCAACCCGCACGAGGTCCTGCGCATCCAGGGTCCGCGCGCGGTGCAGCAGCACCTGGTGTCCGAGGTCCAGGAGGTGTACAAGTCGCAGGGTGTGTCCATCCACGACAAGCACATCGAGATCATCGTGCGCCAGATGCTCAAGCGCGTGAACATCCTGGAGTCGGGCGACACCGAGCTGCTGCCCGGTGAGATGGTCGAGCGGCCCAAGTTCGAGCAGATCAACCGCCGTGTCGTCGCCGAGGGCGGACAGCCCGCGGCCGGCCGCCCGGTGCTGCTCGGCATCACCAAGGCGTCGCTGGCCACCGAGTCGTGGCTGTCGGCGGCCTCCTTCCAGGAGACCACCCGCGTGCTCACCGAGAACGCGATCCACGGCAAGAGCGACCCGCTGCTCGGCCTCAAGGAGAACGTCATCATCGGTAAGCTCATCCCGGCCGGTACGGGCATCCCCCAGTACCGCAACATCCGGGTGGAGCCCACCGAGGAGGCCAAGGCCTCGATGTACTCGGTCTCCGGTTACGAGGAGCCGAGCGAGTACACCTTCGGGCAGGGCTCCGGCGAGGCCGTGCCGCTGGAGGAGTACGACTTCGGGCCGTACAACCGGTAGCGAAGTGAACTGACGGCGGCGGCGTGCCGCCCCTTCCGGGGGGCGGTACCGCCGCCGTTCGGTTGTAACGAGGGGTCCGTGACACGGGCCGGGGAGAGGGCGCCACGGCGCCGGCGGGAGAGGCATGACTGATAACGGGGGCGGACGGGATTCCGGCGGTGGCGCTTCGTGGTTCAAGCCGAGTGAGGACCGCCACCTCAAGCAGTCGGACTACCAGGACCCGCTCGAGGGACAGGAACAGCAGCAGAGGGACACGGTCTTCCCGGACAGCGGGGGGTACGCGGGCCTGAGCTCGTCGCGCCCCGCCCTGGCGGACCCGTACCCGGAGGCACTGGGCGGGCCTCCCGCGGAACCGCCCAACCCCCTGTCCTACCCGGGCGCGGGGGACGCGGCCTACCGGCCGCTCACCCGTATCCCGGGGGAGGACACCGAACCGAAGACCCAGGAGATCCCGGTCCTGCGCCCGGACTCCGGTCCCGTGTGGACCGACACCCCCGACTCCGGTGGCGCCCCCTCGGCCCCCGGGACCGGGGACCGGGGCGGCGAGCGCGCCCCCTGGGACGCGGACGGCGCCGCGACGGCCGGGGACGCCGATCTCCGCGGCCCCGCCGCCGTGGACGCCTCCTGGGGCGCAGACGGCCGCGACGGGACCGCCGACCCGCTCGACACGCGCGCCCCCTGGGACGCCGCCGGTGCGTCCGGCGGCGGGCTGGGCGACCCCGTCACCCCCGGGCGCGGGAGCGCCCCCTGGGAGGCGGACCCCGACCTGGACGGCGGGCGCGCCCCGGCCTGGGACGCCGATGACCGCGCCCCTCGGGGCGCCGAGGAGGCCGACGGCCTCCGTGAGTCCGCCGGGTACCCGAACACCGCGTGGGACTCGGACGGCCGCGGCGGTACGGACCTCGGCGGTGAGCGTGCGCCGTGGGGTGCCGACGCTCCGGCCGACGATCTGCGCGACCCCGTCGCCCCCGGGCGCGGGAGCGCCCCCTGGGAGGCGGATCCCGACCTGGACGGCGGCCGCACCCCGGCCTGGGAGCCCGCCGGGGACACCGATCCCCGTGAGCCCGCCGCATACCCGAACACCTCCTGGGACGCGGACGGCCGTAGCGGTGGCGCGGACCTGCGTGGTGAGCGCGCTCCCTGGGATGCCGACTCCGCGGGTGTGGACGATGACCTGCGCGGTCCCGCCGCCGGGCGTGAGGACGCCTCCTGGGAGGCGGATCCCGCCCTGGACGGCGGCCGCACCGCTGCTTGGGATGCGGACGGCCGTAGCGGTGACACGGACCTGCGTGGTGAGCGCGCCCCCTGGGACGCCGACGGGGACGACGGCCTCGGCGGCTCCGCCGGGTACCCGAACACTTCTTGGGACGCGGACGGCCGCAACGGCGGCGCGGACCTTCGCGGTGAGCGCGCTCCCTGGGGCGCCGACGCTCCTGTGGACGACCTGCGCGGTCCCGCCGCCGGGCGTGAGGACGCCTCCTGGGAGGCGGATCCCGCCCTGGACGGCGGCCGCACCGCTGCTTGGGATGCGGACGGCCGTAGCGGTGGCGCGGACCTGCGTGGTGAGCGCGCTCCCTGGGACGGCGACTCCGCGGGTGTGGACGATGACCTGCGCGGTCCCGCCGCCGGGCGCGGGGACGCCCCCTGGGAGGCGGACCCCGACCTGGACGGAGACCGCGGCGGCGCCGGCCTGCGCGGGGACGGTTCCACCTGGGACACCGACCTCCGTGAGTCCGCCGGGTACCCGAACACTTCCTGGGATGCGGACGGCCGCAGCGGTGGCGCGGACCTGCGTGGTGAGCGCGCTCCCTGGGACGGCGACTCCGCGGGTGTGGACGATGACCTGCGCGGCCCCGCCATCGGGCGCGGGGACGCCCCCTGGGAGGCGGACCCCGACCTGGACGGCGGCCGCACCCCGGCCTGGGAGCCCGACGGGGACGACGGCCTCGGCGGCTCCACGGGGTACCCGAACACCTCGTGGGACGCGGACGGCCGCAACGGCGGCGCGGACCCGCTCGGTGAGCGCGGGCCGTGGGACGCCGACGCGGACCCCCTGGGCGAGCGCGCGTCCGCCCGGGGCGGCGGGATCGACCCGCTGACGGACGACTCCTACGGCTCGCGCGGTGCCGACGACCGCGGCTCCTCCTGGGGGCCGCAGGCCGATCCGCTGAGCGACGACCGCGGGACCGGCTGGGGCGGCGACCCGCTCCGCGACGGGGACGCGGCCCCCGGGGAGGAGGACCCCTGGGGGTGGAGCCGGAACGCCGACGGCGACCCCGGCCCCGTGCGGGTGCCCGACTCCCGGGAGGAGCGCACCTCAGCGCCCTGGACCGACGTGCCCGAGCCCGACGCCTGGGAGGGCGAGGCGCCCGGCGCCTCCGGCAACACCTGGGCGTTCGACCGGGACGACCCGCGGCTGCCCGACGTGGTGCGCGAGGCCGAGCGGCGGCGGCGCGAGGAGGCCGGGCCGGAGGAGGACCCGCTGGCGGCGATTGCCGACATGCAGTCCCGCGCCCGGGCCGAGGAGCCCGAGGCCACGCAGATGATCGCGCCGGTGGCGGACGCCCCGGAGGAGGATCCCGAGTACGACGACGGCTTCACCCCCGCCGACTACGGCATGCCGGTCAAGCCCAAGGCGAAGAAGCGGAAAAAGGACCCCATCGCCGAGGAGTTCCCCGGCTTCGAGGACCGTCCGCTCGGCGGCGAGGCCGGCGACCCCTACCCCGGCTACGACAGCGTCGACTTCCTCGCCGACACCGAGCGGGGGGCGGTCCTCACCATGTGGCTGGGCGTCGCCTCGCTGATCCCCGGTGTCGGCCTCGTCACCGCCCTGCTCGCCCTGCTGGTCACCGGACCCAAGGCCAAGCGGGCGATCCGGGCCTCCAACGGACAGCTGGACGGGCTCGGCCTCATCACCGGCGGCACCGTTTTCGCGGTGATCGGCATCCTGGTCACCGTGATCTCCGTCGCGGTCTGGCTGCTCCTGTAGAGACGGCGGCCGCTCCCTGTGACAATGGTCGGAGGGGAGCGGCCGCTGCTATACCCGGCTCCGGTGGAAAACCGGGGCGAAGCAACGCCGGGACGGCGTAGACTGGTGGCGACCCACGGCTACGTGAGGACCGGTTCCGCTGTCCTCGCCATGTCGCACACCGTTTTGACCGCCTAGAGGGTAGACGGTAGCCTGTGTGATTGTGCCCGTGAGTCGACGGGTCACACGTGTGTGTGCGGCGCCCCGGTCTTCGAGGGCCTGCGGCGCGCAGCGCACGTGAACCCCCTCCCGTGAAAATCGGCCCCTTTTCAGGGTGTGCGTCGTGCGTCCGAACGAGCGCGACACGCCCGACAGCGTGGGTCGGGGAGGTTCGGGAAATCCAGCAGGTCAATAGCGATACGGCTACGAGAACCGGCGTAGGTCACGAGGAAGACGGAGACGCGGTGCCCACCATCCAGCAGCTGGTCCGCAAGGGCCGACAGGACAAGGTCGCAAAGAACAAGACCCCGGCGCTGAAGGGGAGTCCGCAGCGTCGTGGTGTGTGCACGCGCGTTTACACCACCACGCCGAAGAAGCCGAACTCCGCCCTGCGCAAGGTCGCTCGCGTGAAGCTGAGCAGCGGGATCGAGGTCACGGCCTACATCCCCGGTATCGGTCACAACCTCCAGGAGCACAGCATCGTGCTGGTGCGCGGTGGTCGTGTGAAGGACCTGCCGGGTGTCCGCTACCGAATCGTCCGCGGTTCGCTCGACACCCAGGGTGTCCGTAACCGCAAGCAGGCGCGTAGCCGTTACGGCGCCAAGAAGGAGAAGTAAGAATGCCGCGCAAGGGCCCGGCGCCGAAGCGCCAGCTCATCACCGACCCGGTCTACGGTTCGCCGCTCGTCACCGCACTGATCAACAAGGTGCTGCTCGACGGCAAGCGCTCCATCGCCCAGCGCGTCGTCTACGACGCCCTGGAGGGTGCCCGCGAGAAGACCGGCCAGGACCCGCTGGTCGTCCTCAAGCGGGCGCTGGACAACGTCAAGCCCGCGCTGGAGGTCCGCAGCCGCCGTGTCGGTGGCGCGACCTACCAGGTGCCGGTCGAGGTCCGCGCCTCCCGGTCCACCACGCTGGCCCTGCGCTGGCTGGTCTCCTTCTCGCGTCAGCGCCGTGAGAAGACCATGACCGAGCGTCTGATGAACGAGCTGGTCGACGCCAGCAACGGTCTCGGCGCGGCCGTCAAGAAGCGTGAAGACACGCACAAGATGGCCGAGTCGAACAAGGCCTTCGCCCACTACCGCTGGTAACCCCGCGGTTGTACAGCAATAAACCGAGGGAAGACGAGCCTCATGGCTGTTAAGACTGCGCTTGACCTGGGCAGGGTCCGCAACATCGGGATCATGGCCCACATCGACGCGGGCAAGACCACCACCACTGAGCGGATCCTCTACTACACCGGTGTGACCCACAAGGTGGGTGAGGTCCATGACGGCGCCGCCACCATGGACTGGATGAAGGAGGAGCAGGAGCGGGGTATCACCATTACCTCGGCTGCTACCACCACCCACTGGGACGACCACACCATCAACATCATCGACACGCCCGGCCACGTCGACTTCACGGTCGAGGTCGAGCGTTCGCTGCGTGTTCTCGACGGTGCTGTCGCGGTCTTCGACGCCAAGGAAGGCGTCGAGCCCCAGTCGGAGCAGGTCTGGCGTCAGGCTGACCGCTACGGCGTGCCGCGTATCTGTTTCGTCAACAAGATGGACAAGATCGGTGCGGAGTTCCAGCGCTGCGTGGACATGTTCCGCGAGCGCCTGGGCGCCAACGCGATGCCGATCCAGCTGCCCATCGGCGCCGAGGGCGACTTCAAGGGTGTCATCGACCTCGTGAAGATGAAGGCCTACGTCTGGAACGACGAGGCCGCCCTGGGCGAGATGTACGACACGATCGAGATCCCGGACACCCACGCCGACGCCGCGCGTGAGGCTCGCGACCAGTTCCTCGAGACGCTGGCCGAGGCCGACGACGAGATCATGGAGCTGTACCTGGAGGGGCAGGAGCCCACCCTGGAGCAGCTGGTCCCGGCGATCCGCCGCGCCACCATCGCCGGCACGGCGATCCCGGTCGTCTGCGGCACCGCGTTCAAGAACAAGGGCGTCCAGCCCCTGCTCGACGCGGTCGTGGCCTACCTTCCCTCGCCCCTGGACATCGAGGCCATCGAGGGCCACGACCCCAAGGACGAGAGCGAGGAGACCAAGCTCTCGCGCAAGCCCAGCAACGACGAGCCGCTGGCCGCCCTGGTCTTCAAGATCATGAGCGACCCGCACCTCGGCAAGCTGACCTACCTGCGCGTCTACTCGGGCGTTCTCCAGACCGGTACCCAGGTGCTCAACAGCGTCAAGGGCCGCAAGGAGCGCATCGGCAAGATCTACCGCATGCACTCGAACAAGCGTGAGGAGATCTCCGAGGTCGGCGCCGGCGACATCGTCGCCGTCATGGGTCTGAAGGACACCACCACGGGTGAGACGCTCTGCGACCCGCAGAACGCCATCGTCCTGGAGTCCATGACCTTCCCGGCCCCGGTCATCGAGGTGGCCATCGAGCCGAAGACGAAGAGCGACCAGGAGAAGCTGGGCATCGCGATCCAGCGCCTCGCGGAGGAGGACCCCTCCTTCCAGGTCGCCACCGACGACCAGACCGGCCAGACCGTCATCTCCGGTATGGGCGAGCTGCACCTCGAGGTCCTCGTCAACCGCATGCGCGACGAGTTCAAGGTCGAGGCGAACATCGGTAAGCCCCAGGTGGCCTACCGCGAGACCATTCGCAAGAAGGTCGAAGGCCACGTCTACACCCACAAGAAGCAGACGGGTGGTTCGGGCCAGTTCGCCAAGGTCAAGATCGACATCGAGCCCCTCGAGTCGGAGAGCGGCGACACCAGCGGCTACGAGTTCGTCAACGCCGTCACGGGTGGCCGCATCCCGCGCGAGTACATCCCGTCGGTCGACGCCGGCTGCCAGGAGGCCGCGGAGCTGGGCGTCCTCGCCCACTACCCGCTGGTCGGCGTGAAGGTGACGCTGACCGACGGTCAGTACCACGAGGTCGACTCCTCCGAGATGGCCTTCAAGACCGCCGGTTCGATGGCCTTCAAGGAGGCCGTCAAGCTGGCCAAGCCGACTCTCCTGGAGCCGGTCATGGCGGTCGAGGTCACCACCCCTGAGGAGTACATGGGTGACGTGATCGGCGACCTGAACTCCCGCCGTGGGCAGATCCAGTCCATGGACGAGCGTTCCGGCGTCCGTCTCGTCAAGGCCCTCGTGCCCCTTTCCGAGATGTTCGGCTACGTGGGTGACCTGCGCAGCCGTACGCAGGGTCGAGCCAACTACTCGATGGTGTTCGACTCCTACGCGGAGGTTCCGTCCGCTGTCGCCCAAGAAATTGTGGCGAAGGTTCGCGGCGAGTAGTCGCGAACACGTAACCAATCCGGTCCCGCCCCTCGGGGCGGGCCCGGATACCAGATAGCTCTGTACGTCTAGGAGACATCCAGTGGCGAAGGAAAAGTTCGAGCGGACTAAGCCGCACGTCAACATCGGCACCATCGGTCACATCGACCACGGCAAGACCACGCTGACCGCGGCCATCACCAAGGTGCTGCACGACGCGTACCCGGAGATCAACCCCTTCACCCCGTTCGAGGACATCGACAACGCTCCCGAGGAGCGCGAGCGCGGTATCACCATCTCCGTCGCCCACGTCGAGTACCAGACCGAGGCGCGTCACTACGCCCACGTCGACTGCCCGGGTCACGCGGACTACGTGAAGAACATGATCACCGGTGCCGCCCAGATGGACGGCGCGATCCTGGTCGTGGCCGCCACCGACGGCCCGATGCCGCAGACCAAGGAGCACGTGCTCCTGGCCCGCCAGGTCGGCGTGCCCTACATCGTGGTGGCCCTGAACAAGGCCGACATGGTGGACGACGAGGAGATCTTCGAGCTCGTCGAGCTCGAGGTCCGCGAGCTGCTCAGCGAGTACGAGTTCCCGGGCGACGACATCCCCGTCACCAAGGTCTCCGCGCTGAAGGCCCTCGAGGGCGACGCCGAGTGGGGCAAGTCCGTCCTGGAGCTCATGGGCACCGTGGACCAGTACATCCCCGAGCCCGAGCGTGACACCGACAAGCCGTTCCTGATGCCGATCGAGGACGTCTTCTCGATCACCGGTCGCGGCACCGTCGTCACCGGCCGCATCGAGCGCGGCATCGTGAACGTCAACGAGACCGTCGACATCGTCGGTATCAAGGACGAGAAGCAGACCACCACGGTCACCGGTGTCGAGATGTTCCGCAAGCTGCTCGACCAGGGCCAGGCCGGCGACAACGTCGGTCTGCTCCTGCGCGGCATCAAGCGCGAGGACGTCGAGCGCGGCCAGGTCGTCATCAAGCCGGGCACGACCACCCCGCACACCGAGTTCGAGGCCCAGGTCGTCATCCTGTCCAAGGACGAGGGTGGCCGCCACACGCCGTTCTTCAACAACTACCGCCCGCAGTTCTACTTCCGCACCACCGACGTCACCGGCGTCGTGACGCTGCCGGAGGGCACCGAGATGGTCATGCCCGGTGACAACACCGAGATGACCGTCCAGCTGATCCAGCCGGTCGCGATGGAAGAGGGCCTGAAGTTCGCCATCCGCGAGGGTGGCCGGACCGTGGGCGCCGGTCGCGTCACGAAGATCATCAAGTAGCACACGCCGGGGTGGCTCCCCACGGAGCCGCCCCGACGTGCCGGGCGGGCCGCCCTCACGGCGGCCCGCCCGGCACAACGAAAAGACGTCATCGGGCTCTGTGACGGTGACGCACCGCAGGGGCAAGCCCTGTTGCGGTTTCTCAAGGGAATAGGGGCTCACGGCTGTAGGCGGATTCCGCCTGGCCTGGGCGTCTGTGACCGGACACCGTTACGGACACTGAAGCGAAGGACGAACAGGCCACATGGCGGGACAGAAGATCCGCATTCGGCTAAAGGCCTATGACCACGAGGTCATCGACAGCTCGGCGAAGAAGATCGTCGAGACTGTGACGCGAACTGGCGCACAGGTCGCGGGCCCGGTGCCGCTGCCGACGGAGAAGAACGTTTACTGCGTCATCCGATCGCCGCACAAGTACAAGGACTCGCGCGAGCACTTCGAGATGCGCACCCACAAGCGGCTGATCGACATCATCGACCCCACGCCGAAGACGGTCGACTCGCTCATGCGTCTCGACCTCCCGGCCGGCGTTGACATCGAGATCAAGCTTTAAGGACGCACAGACATGGCCACCAAGCAGATCAAGGGAGTTCTGGGCGAAAAGCTCGGCATGACCCAGGTCTTCGACGACGCGGGCAAGATGGTGCCCGTGACGGTTCTGAAGGCCGGTCCGTGCGTCGTGAGCCGGATCCGGACCCCGGACACCGACGGCTACTCCGCCATTCAGATCGGTTTCGGGCAGATCAACCCGCGCAAGGTCAACAAGCCGCTCGGCGACTACCTGCGCAAGAACGACCTGACCCCGCGCCGCCACTACGTCGAGGTCCGCACGGACGACGCCTCCGAGTACACGCTCGGCCAGGAGGTCACCGCGGACGTCTTCGAGAGCGGCCAGAAGGTCGACGTCTCGGGCAAGAGCAAGGGCAAGGGCTTCGCCGGTGTGATGAAGCGCCACGGCTTCCGTGGTCTCTCCGCCTCGCACGGCACGCAGCGCAAGCACCGCTCGCCCGGTTCCATCGGCGGCTGCGCCACGCCCGGCCGCGTTTTCAAGGGCATGCGGATGGCCGGGCGCATGGGCAACGTGCGCAAGACCGTCCAGAACCTGACCGTTCACTCCGTGGACGCGGAGAAGGGCCTCATCCTGGTCAAGGGTGCTGTTCCCGGTCCCAACGGCGGTCTGGTGCTCGTCCGCACCGCTGTGAAGGGGGACAAGTAAGCCATGGCCCAGATCGAGGTCAAGAACCCCGAGGGCGGCGCCAAGGGCAGCGTCGAGCTGCCGGAGAGCGTCTTCGCCCAGCAGGTCAGCATCCCGCTGATCCACCAGGTCGTGAACGCCCAGCTGGCCGCCGGCCGCCAGGGCACCCACGCGACCAAGACCCGCGGCGACGTCCGCGGCGGTGGTAAGAAGCCGTACCGCCAGAAGGGCACGGGTCGCGCCCGCCAGGGCTCCATCCGCGCTCCGCAGTACACCGGCGGTGGCACGGTCCACGGGCCCCAGCCCCGCGACTACAGCCAGCGCACCCCGAAGAAGATGAAGGCCGCCGCCCTGCGCGGTGCCCTCTCCGACCGGGCGCGCCACGGCCGCATCCACGTCATCAGCCACTTCGTGGCCGAGGACGCCGACGCGAAGCTCACGCAGACCGCCCTCAAGGCGCTGCGCCAGGTGACCGAGTCCGACAAGGTCCTGGTCGTCCTGGCCCGCGAGGACGAGCACAACCGCCGTGCTCTGCGCAACCTCGAAGAGGTGCACATCCTCGACGCCGACCAGGTGAACACCTACGACGTCCTCTACGCGGACGACATCGTGTTCACCGAGGCGGGCTACGCCGAGTTCCTGGCTCACGCCTCCGGCGCCGCCAAGGCCGCTGCTCAGTCCGAGGAGGACGACCAGTGAGGATCCCCGACCCGCGGGACATCATCATCGAGCCGGTGATCTCGGAGAAGAGCTACGGGCTCATGGACGAGAACAAGTACACGTTCATCGTTCACCCGGACGCCAACAAGACCCAGATCAAGATCGCCATCAAGCAGATCTTCGACGTCGAGGTCACCGCGGTGAACACGATCAACCGCAAGGGCAAGCGCAAGCGGACCCGCTTCGGGTACGGCAAGCGCCCGGACACCAAGCGCGCGATCGTCAGTGTCGCGGACGGCCAGCAGATCGACATCTTCGGTCGCTAGCAGTCCCCGCCTGACCGCTCCACACCAGTAACACGTAAAGGAATGCACGAAGAAGATGGGCATTCGTAAGTACAAGCCGACGACGCCGGGTCGTCGCGGTTCCAGCGTGAGCGACTTCGTCGAGATCACGCGCTCGGAGCCGGAGAAGTCCCTGGTCCGTCCGCTCCACTCCAAGGGCGGTCGCAACGGCCACGGCCGGATCACCGCCCGTCACCAGGGTGGCGGCCACAAGCGCGCCTACCGCGTGATCGACTTCCGTCGTCACGACAAGGACGGCGTGCCGGCCAAGGTCGCTCACATCGAGTACGACCCGAACCGCACCGCGCGCATCGCCCTCCTCCACTACGTGGACGGTGAGAAGCGCTACATTCTCGCGCCCGCCGGCCTCAAGCAGGGCGACCGCGTCGAGAACGGCCCGCAGTCCGACATCAAGCCGGGCAACTGCCTCCCGCTGCGCAACATCCCCACGGGTACGTTCGTGCACGCGGTCGAGCTGAAGCCGGGTGGCGGGGCCAAGCTGGGCCGCTCCGCGGGTACTCAGATCCAGCTCCTGGCCAAGGAGGGGCGCTACGCCACGCTGCGTATGCCCTCCGGCGAGATGCGCATGGTCGAGATCTCCTGCCGCGCGACCGTCGGCCAGGTGGGCAACGCCGAGCAGTCCAACATCAACTGGGGCAAGGCCGGCCGCTCGCGGTGGAAGGGCAAGCGCCCGACCGTCCGCGGTGTGGTCATGAACCCCGTCGACCACCCGCACGGTGGTGGTGAGGGCAAGACCTCCGGTGGTCGCCACCCGGTCAGCCCGTGGGGCAAGAAGGAAGGCCGGACCCGGGCCAAGAACAAGGCCAGCGACAAGCTGATCGTTCGGCGTCGGCGCAGCGGCAAGAAGAAGCGGTAAGGAGCACGTCTGATGCCACGTAGCCTGAAGAAGGGCCCGTTCGTCGACGACCACCTTCTCAAGAAGGTGGAGTCGCAGAACGAGGCCAACACCAAGAACGTCATCAAGACGTGGTCCCGTCGGTCCATGATCATCCCCGAGATGATCGGCCACACCATCGCCGTCCACGACGGTCGCAAGCACGTCCCCGTGTTCGTGTCCGAGTCCATGGTCGGCCACAAGCTCGGCGAGTTCGCTCCCACGCGTACTTTCCGCAGCCACGTCAAGGAAGACCGCCGTAGCCGCCGTTAGTCGGTTGCAACAGGCAGTAAGAACCACGTTCTCCACGGTGAGTGGAGATGAATTTCCGTGAGCGAGGGAAAAGCGATGGGAACGAGGGCACAGGCACGGTTCGTCCGTGTTACGCCCCGAAAGGCCCGCCGGGTGGTGGACCTTATTCGCGGGTTGCCCGCTGACGAGGCACAGGCGGTGCTCCGGTTCGCGCCCCAGTCGGCGAGCGAGCCTGTTGGCAAGGTACTGGCCAGTGCCATCGCCAACGCTGAGCACAACGACAAGCTGGACCGCGAGTCGCTGGTCGTCGAGGGCGCCTGGGTGGACGAGGGTCCGACCCTGAAGCGCATTCGACCCCGTGGCTTCGGCCGGGCCTTCCGAGTCACGAAGCGTACGAGCCACATCACCGTGGTCGTCGCCGAGCGCTCGGGCGCCTCGTCCAAGACCAAGGAAAGGACCCGATAGTGGGGCAGAAGGTTAACCCGCACGGGTTCCGCCTCGGCGTCACCACCGACTTCAAGAGCCGCTGGTACGCCGACAAGTCCTACAAGGACTACGTCAAGGAAGACGTCGCGATCCGCCGCATGCTGACCCGCGGCATGGAGCGCGCCGGCATCTCCAAGGTCGAGATCGAGCGCACCCGCGACCGCGTCCGCGTCGACGTCTACACCGCCCGGCCGGGCATCGTCATCGGCCGCCGCGGCGTGGAGGCCGACCGCATCCGGACCGACCTCGAGAAGCTGACCTCCAAGCAGGTCCAGCTGAACGTCTTCGAGGTCAAGAACCCGGAGATCGACGCGCAGCTGGTCGCCCAGGGCGTCGCCGAGCAGCTGAGCAGCCGCGTGGCCTTCCGCCGCGCGATGCGCAAGGCCATGCAGAGCGCGATCAAGTCCGGTGCCAAGGGCATCCGGATCCAGTGCGGTGGCCGTCTGGGCGGGGCCGAGATGTCCCGCTCGGAGTTCTACCGCGAGGGCCGCGTGCCGCTGCACACCCTGCGCGCCGACATCGACTACGGCTTCTTCGAGGCCCGTACGACCTTCGGCCGCATCGGTGTGAAGGTCTGGATCTACAAGGGTGACGCTCCGGCCACCCGCGCCGAGCGCGAGGCGGCCCAGGCCGCGCAGCGCTCCGCCGGCGGTGGCGGTGGCGGCGGCGGTCAGCGCCGCGAGCGCCCGCAGCGCCGCCGTCGCGGCGGTGCCGCCGGTGGCGGTCAGCCGCAGAACGCCGAGGCCAAGGCCCCGGCCGAGTCCGCTCAGTCCGAGGGGAGCTGACCAGTGCTTATTCCTCGTAAGGTCAAGTACCGCAAGCAGCACCACCCGGACCTGCGCGGCAAGGCCAAGGGCGGCACGACCGTCAACTTCGGTGAGTTCGGCATCCAGGCTCTGGAGTCGGCTTACGTGACCAACCGGCAGATCGAGTCCGCTCGTATCGCCATGACGCGTCACATCAAGCGTGGCGGCAAGGTCTGGATCAACATCTTCCCGGACCGCCCGCTGACGAAGAAGCCCGCCGAGGTCCGCATGGGTTCCGGTAAGGGTTCCCCGGAGTGGTGGGTCGCGCCGGTCAAGCCCGGTCGTGTGATGTTCGAGCTGTCGGGCGTGCCCGAGGACATCGCCAAGGAGGCGATGCGCCGTGCCATGCACAAGCTCCCGATGAAGTGCAAGTTCGTTAAGCGGGAGGGGGAGTGATGGCCAAGTCCGTGACTGCCCAGGAGCTCCGCGACCAGTCCGTCGAGGACCTGGCCGAGAAGCTGAAGGAAGCCAAGGCCGAGCTCTTCAACCTCCGCTTCCAGGCCGCGACCGGTCAGCTCGACAACCACAGCCGACTGCGCACCGTCAAGCGCGAGATCGCGCGGATCTACACGATCCTGCGCGAGCACGAGCTGGGTATCGCCCCGCTGTCTGGTGAGTCGGCGCAGGAGTCGAAGGAAGCAGCCGAATGAGTGAGAACCAGACCGAGGCTCGCAGCTACCGCAAGGTGCGCGAGGGCTACGTCGTCAGCGACAAGATGGACAAGACCGTCGTCGTCGAGGTCGAGGACCGTGTGAAGCACGCCCTTTACGGCAAGGTCATCCGCCGTACGACCAAGTACAAGGCGCACGACGAGGCGAACTCCTGCGGCGTCGGCGACCGCGTCCGGGTCATGGAGACGCGGCCGCTCTCTGCGACGAAGCGTTGGCGCGTCGTGGAGATCCTGGAGAAGGCTAAGTAACCCCAGCCTGTCGGCGGCCGACACCCGTTGTCGGCCGCCGGCGCGAGGGGTGCAGACCACCTAGCCGTGCGGCAGTGGACCGCACGCATCACATCAGGAGCAGACGTGATTCAGCAGGAGTCGCGACTCAAGGTCGCCGACAACACGGGTGCGAAGGAGATTCTCACCATCCGTGTTCTCGGTGGCTCGGGTCGGCGCTACGCCGGGATCGGCGACACGATCGTCGCCACGGTGAAGGACGCCCTGCCTGGCGCTGGAGTCAAGAAGGGCGACGTCGTCAAGGCCGTTGTCGTGCGCACCGTCAAGGAGCGCCGCCGGCCCGACGGCTCCTACATCCGCTTCGATGAGAACGCTGCCGTGCTCATCAAGGACGGTGGGGACCCGCGAGGCACCCGTATCTTCGGCCCGGTGGGCCGCGAGCTGCGGGACAAGAAGTACATGCGCATCATTTCGCTTGCGCCGGAGGTGCTGTAGGCGATGAAGATCAAATCTGGCGACGAGGTCATCGTCATCGCCGGCAAGGACAAGGGTGCCACGGGCAAGGTCGTCAAGGCCCTGCCCAAGGAGGACCGTGTCGTCGTCGAGGGCGTCAACCTGGTCAAGAAGCACAGGAAGGCCAACCCGGCGGGCGGCCAGCAGGGCGAGGTCGTCACCAAGGAGGCCCCGATCCACGTGAGCAACGTCGCGCTCGTGGAAGACGGCAAGGCCGCCCGGGTGGGCTACCGCTTCGAGGAAGACGGAACCAAGGTTCGGGTCTCCCGCCGCACCGGTAAGGACATCTGATGACGGTTACCAACGACATCACGGCCCCGCCGATGCCGCGGCTCAAGGAGAAGTACCGGAACGAGATCGTTCCGGCCCTCAAGGACGAGCACGGCATCACCAACATCATGCAGGTCCCCGGTCTGACGAAGATCGTGGTCAACATGGGTGTCGGCGAGGCGGCGCGTGACGCCAAGCTCATCCAGGGCGCGATCGCCGACCTGTCGGCGATCACCGGGCAGAAGCCGCGGATCAACCGGGCGAAGAACTCCATCGCGCAGTTCAAGCTGCGCGAGGGCCAGCCGATCGGCGCCAGCGTCACGCTGCGCGGCGACCGGATGTGGGAGTTCCTCGACCGGCTGCTCTCCCTGGCGCTGCCCCGGATCCGGGACTTCCGCGGCCTTTCCCCCAAGCAGTTCGACGGGAACGGCAACTACACCTTCGGTCTGACCGAGCAGGTCATGTTCCACGAGGTGGACCCGGACAAGGTCGACCGCGTGCGTGGGATGGACATCACCGTCGTCACCAGCGCGATCAACGACGACCAGGGCCGCAGCCTGCTCAAGCGGCTCGGTTTCCCGTTCAAGGAAGCCTGAGGGGTAAGCACAGATGGCTAAGAAGGCTCTGATCGCCAAGTCGCAGCGGAAGCCGAAGTTCGGCGTTCGCGCGTATACTCGATGCTCGCGGTGCGGTCGCCCGCGCGCCGTCTTCCGGAAGTTCGGCCTGTGCCGTATCTGCTTCCGCGAGATGGCCCACCGGGGCGAGCTGCCCGGTATCACCAAGTCGAGCTGGTAGTCCCCGGCGGGGCCGACCCGCGCCCGTCCCCCTCGGATGGTGTGCGCGGAGCTCGGCCCCACCGAGGCGCCGCACGGCGTCTCACAAAGTGTCCGCCCCCTCACGGGCGGAACGGCATGATCTCAACCAATCAGGGCACGGCAGTCCCGGGAGGGACGGCGGTGCCCACGACCACGCCGAAGGTCCGGTCGTGCGTCCCCGCGGGTTCACGCGGGGAACGGGTTCTGGAAAGACCCGCACACGGAAACCGCGGTGAGGAAGGGCCAGTCGGCCATGACAATGACCGACCCGATCGCAGACATGTTGACGCGTCTGCGTAACGCGAATTCGGCTTACCACGACACCGTGGCCATGCCGTATTCCAAGATCAAGGCGCACATCGCCGAGATCCTCCAGCAGGAGGGCTTCATTCAGGGCTGGCGGAGCGAGGACGCCCAGGTGGGCAAGAACCTCGTCCTGGACCTGAAGTACGGCCCCACCCGGGAGCGTTCGATCGCGGGCATCCGACGGGTCTCCAAGCCCGGTCTGCGGGTGTACGCCAAGAAGGAGAACCTGCCCCGGGTCCTCGGGGGCCTCGGCGTGGCGATCATTTCGACGTCCGGCGGCCTGATGACCGACAAGCAGGCCAAGAAGAACGGCGTTGGCGGCGAAGTCCTCGCCTACGTCTGGTAACCAGGGAGAGATTGAAGCATGTCGCGTATCGGTCGACTGCCGATCTCGGCCCCCAAGGGCGTCGAAGTCACGATTAACGGGCAAGACGTCACTGTCAAGGGGCCGAAGGGCGAACTCAAGCACACCGTCGCCGAGCCGATCACCGTCGCGAAGGACGCCGAAGGCGTCGTCACGGTGTCCCGCCCGGACGACAAGCCGGAGAACCGCTCGCTGCACGGGCTGACCCGTGCGCTGCTGGCGAACCTGGTCGAGGGTGTCTCCAAGGGGTACGCCAAGACCCTGGAGATCCACGGCGTCGGTTACCGCGTCCAGGCCCGCGGCTCCAACCTGGAGTTCTCGCTGGGCTACAGCCACCCGGTCGTGGTGGAGCCCCCGGAGGGCATCACCTTCCGCGTCGAGAAGCCCACGCTCCTCCACGTGGAGGGCATCGACAAGCAGCTCGTGGGTCAGGTCGCGGCGAACATCCGCAGTCTGCGCAAGCCCGACCCGTACAAGGCCAAGGGCGTGCGGTACCAGGGTGAGCACATCCGCCGCAAGGCCGGAAAGGCTGGTAAGTAGGCATGGGTATCACCGTGGCCCGCAAGCGGACCGCCAAGCGCGCGACCTCGCGTGCGCGCCGCCAGTTCCGCGTCCGCAAGAAGATCTTCGGCACCGCCGAGCGTCCGCGCCTGGCCGTGTTCCGCTCCTCCAAGCACATCGTCGCCCAGGTCATCGACGACACCAAGGGTCACACCCTGGTCGCGGCCTCCAGCGTCGAGACGGACCTGCGCTCCTTCGAGGGCACCAAGTCGGACAAGTCCGCGCAGGTCGGCCGCCTCATCGCGGAGCGTGCGAAGGCCGCCGGCGTCACCACCGTGGTCTTCGACCGCGGCGGGTTCCAGTACGCCGGCCGGATCGCCAAGCTCGCCGACGCGGCGCGCGAGGGCGGGCTGGAGTTCTAGGCGTATGACCTCTGTAAAGGCTGAGAACAACCACGAGAAGAGGAACCACTGATGGCTGCAGCACCGCGGCGCGGCGCCGGTGGCGAGCGGCGTGATCGCCGTGACGATCGCCGCGGCGGCGCCGCAGACAAGGGTGTCTCCTACATCGAGAAGGTCGTGACCATCAACCGGGTCGCGAAGGTCGTCAAGGGCGGCCGTCGCTTCTCCTTCACCGCCCTGGTCGTCGTCGGCGACGGCAACGGCATGGTCGGTGTGGGTTACGGCAAGGCCAAGGAGGTCCCGGCCGCGATCGCCAAGGGTGTCGAGGAGGCGAAGAAGAACTTCTTCCGCGTCCCCCGCATCCAGGGCACGATCACGCACCGGGTCCAGGGTGAGGCCGCCGCCGGCGTCGTCCTGCTCCGTCCGGCCGCCCCGGGTACCGGTGTCATCGCCGGCGGCCCCGTGCGCGCCGTCCTGGAGTGCGCCGGCATCCACGACATCCTGAGCAAGTCGCTCGGGTCGTCCAACCCGCTGAACATCGTGCACGCCACGGTCGCCGCGCTCAAGGGGCTCAACCAGCCCGAGGAGATCGCCGCCCGCCGTGGCCTGCCGATCGAGGACGTCGCCCCGGCCGCCATGCTGCGCGCTCGTGCTGAGGCGAAGGCAGGAGCCTGACCATGGCCAAGCTCAAGATCACGCAGACCCGTTCCAAGATCGGCGGCAAGAAGAAGCAGCACGCTGCTCTGCAGTCGCTGGGCCTGGGCCGGATCGGCAAGTCCACCGTCCGTGAGGACCGTCCCGAGGTGCGCGGCCAGCTCATGATCGTCTCGCACCTGGTCACTGTCGAGGAGGTCGCGGAATGAGCGACTACAACCCCGACGAGCTGCTCAAGCTGCACCACCTGCGGCCCGCCCCGGGCGCCAACAAGGCCAAGATCCGCAAGGGTCGCGGCGAGGCGTCCAAGGGCAAGACCGCCGGTCGCGGCACCAAGGGCACCAAGGCTCGTAACACCGTCCGCCCCGGCTTCGAGGGCGGGCAGATGCCCCTCATCCGCCGGGTGCCCAAGCTCAAGGGCTTCAGCAACGCCAGGTTCAAGAAGACCTACCAGGTCGTCAACCTGGACAAGCTGAGCGAGCTGTTCCCGGAGGGCGGCGAGGTCACCGTGGCCACGCTGGTGGCCAAGGGCGCCGTTCGCAAGAACGAGCTCGTCAAGGTGCTGGGCACCGGTGAGATCACCGTCGCCGTGCAGGTGAGCGCTGACGCGTTCTCCGCCTCGGCGAAGGAGAAGATCACCGCGGCCGGTGGCACCGTCACCGAGCTGTAGGGGTCAACCCCGCATGCGCACACTGGGGCGCCCGCCCGGGCCGGTCGGAGAACGATCGGGCCGGCGGGCGCCCCGCGTGCTTGTGAGTGTTGATCGTTATGACTCGCGAACTCAACAGCACGGTGATGGCTGTTACAGTGCCATCTGTTTGACCTCACCGCTTGACGTAGTGTGAGTACTTCCGAGCACCGGGCCACCGCCCGGGGCTGCCGTTCAACGACGATTCAGGATCGGCCGCGATGTCTGGAATCCGTTCCGCCGCCGAAGCCGCGCAGGAGGAGACGTGCTAGGTGCGTTCGTTCGTGCATTCCGCACGCCCGACCTGCGTAACAAGTTGCTGTTCACACTGTTCATCCTGACGCTGTTCCGTCTGGGTTCGGTGATCCCCGCGCCGGGTATCGACTCGGCCGCGATCCGCGACCAGATGGAGATCATCACGGCGGGCGACCAGTCCGGTGTGTACGCGCTCGTCAACCTGTTCAGTGGTGGCGCCCTCCTGCAACTGGCGGTGTTCGCGCTCGGTGTGATGCCCTACATCACCGCGAGCATCATCATCAACCTGCTGACGGTGGTCATCCCCCGCCTGGAGGCCCTCAAGAAGGAGGGCCAGGCCGGGCAGAGCAAGATCACCCAGTACACCCGCTACCTGACGCTGATGCTCGCGGTCCTGCAGGCCACCAGCATCGTCGCCATGGCCCGGACGGGCGCCCTGTTCCAGGGGGCCATCCCGGTCAGCTCCTACATGCCCAACCAGGACATCCTCACCCTGGTGACCATCGTCTTCGTGATGACCGCCGGTACCTGCATCATCATGTGGTTCGGCGAGCTCATCACCGAGCGCGGCGTGGGCAACGGTATGTCGCTGCTGATCTTCACCCAGGTCGTCGCGATGTTCCCCGCCTCGATCATGAGCCTCTACCAGGAGCGCTCGGTCTGGATCTTCACGGTCATCTGCATCGCGGGCCTGGCCCTGATCGCGGCCGTGGTGTTCATGGAGCAGGCCCAGCGCCGCATCCCGGTCCAGTACGCCAAGCGCATGGTGGGCCGCCGGATGTACGGGGGCAGCTCGACCTACATCCCCCTCAAGGTGAACCAGGCGGGCATCATCCCCGTGATCTTCGCCTCCTCGCTGCTGTACCTCCCGCAGCTCCTGGTCGGCCTCCTGGGCCAGGACTCGGACAACCGCGTGGTGAACTTCATCTCCACGTACTTCCTCACCGGTACACACCCCGTGTACATGGTGACCTTCTTCGTGATGATCGTCGGTTTCGCGTTCTTCTACGTCGCGATTACCTTCAACCCCACTGAGGTCGCCGACAACATGAAGAAGTACGGTGGTTTCATCCCGGGTATCCGACCAGGGCGTCCGACCGCCGAGTATCTCGACTTCGTGCTCACCCGGCTGACGACTCCCGGCTCTCTGTACCTGGGTGTGATCGCTCTGCTGCCGATGGTCGCCCTGGGCGCCACCGGCGCCGCCAGCGCCAACTTCCCGTTCGGCGGTACGAGCATCCTGATCATGGTCGGTGTCGGGCTGGACACGGTGAAGCAGATCGAGAGTCACCTCCAGCAGAGGAACTACGAAGGTTTTCTGCGATAAATGCGTGCTGTATTGGTGGGGCCGCCTGGGGCCGGCAAGGGCACCCAGGCCCAGATCCTCGCGGCCGAGCTGTCGATCCCGAAGGTGTCCACAGGCGACATCTTCCGGGCCAACGTCAGCGGTGGCACGGAACTCGGTAAGAAGGCCAAGGAGTACATGGACCGGGGTGACCTCGTCCCCGACGAGGTCACCAACGCCATGGTCAAGGACCGGCTCGCCCAGGACGACGCGGCCGGGGGCTTCCTGCTCGACGGGTTCCCCCGCAACGTCCCCCAGGCGGAGACGCTCAAGGGCATGCTCCGCGACCTCGACACCCGGCTCGACGTCGTCCTGGAACTGAGGGTCGACGAGGACGAGGTCGTGCGCCGGCTCTCGGGCCGCCGCTCCTGTCCGCAGTGCGGCCGGGTCTACCACGTCGAGTACGACGCCCCCGAGACCGAGGGGCGCTGTGACGACGACGGTGCCGAGCTGTACCAGCGCGAGGACGACCGCGAGGAGACCATCCGCCACCGGCTGAAGGTCTACCGGGAGCAGACCGCCCCGCTCGTGGAGTACTACGAGAAGGAGGGCCTGCTGGCCACCATCGCGGCCACGGGTCCCGTGGCCGAGGTGACCGGCCGGGCCATGGCCGCCATCGAGGGCAAGGCCGGGGCCGGGTCCTGATGTTCGGCAAGGCGAACGGCGTGCAGATCAAGACGCCGGAGCAGATCGCCCTGATGAGGGCGGCGGGCCGGGTCGTGGCCCGCGCCCTGGACACACTCCGGGCCGCGGTGCGGCCCGGAGTGTCCACCCTCGAACTGGACGCGCTGGCGGAGAAGGTCATCCGCGACGCCGGCGCGACCCCCTCGTTCAAGGGCTACCACGGGTTCCCCGGCTCCATCTGCGCGTCCGTCAACGAAGAGGTCGTCCACGGCATCCCCGGCGCCGACCGGGTGCTGGCCGAGGGAGACATCATCTCCATCGACTGCGGGGCCGTCCTGGAGGGCTGGCACGGCGACTCGGCGATCACCGTCGCGGTCGGCGAGGCCCGCCCCGAGGACCTGCGGATGATGGAGGTCTGCGAGGAGTCGATGTGGCGGGGCATCGCCGAGCTGCGGCCCGGCAAGCGCCTGGGCGACATCGGCCACGCGATCGACCACTACATCTCCGCCAACGGCGGCTACGGCAACGTCCGCGAGTACGGCGGCCACGGCATCGGCACCGAGATGCACATGGAGCCGCACGTCCTCAACCACGGGCGCCGGGGCAAGGGCCTCAAGCTCGTCGAGGGCATGTGCCTGGCCATCGAGCCGATGACCACCCTGGGCCGCCACGACGTCCTCCAGCTGGACGACGGCTGGACGGTGGTGACCCGGGACGGCAGACGCGCCGCGCACTTCGAGCACTCGGTCGCGATCACCGCGGACGGCCCGCTCGTGCTCACCGCCCGCGAGTCGGACCGGGATAAGATCTCTCGAATGGGATTCGTCCAGCCCGCCTGGTAGGCCGGGCCCGGCTCCCGCCGCCCGGCGCGGGGGACGGCAGCACTCACGGGATGCGAGGTGCGCGCAGTGTCCGACCCGGTTCCGTCGACCCGTACGTCCGATGCCGACCGCGACCGCGTCGCGCAGCTCCTCCAGGAGCACTTCGCGCAGGGGCGGCTGGACCACGAGGAGTTCACCGAGCGCCTGGGCCGCGCCTACAAGGCGCGGACCGTGGACGAGCTCGAGGTGGTCACCCAGGACCTGCCCGAACGCGACCTCGCGGAGGTCCGCGGCGCCGCGCCGCGCCGGGAGGAGGGGGCGGCCCCTCCGGTCCTGACCCTGCGCGACCCGGCGCTGATGGTGCCCTGGATGCTCTACGCCGGGGTCAACGTCCTGTGCTTCGTGATCTGGTTCATCCTCTACCTCACCACGGACTACGACTACCCGTGGTTCCTGTGGGTCCTGGGACCCTGGGGGATCGTGATGTCCGTCGTCACCGTCGGCGTCCTGGCCACCGGCCGCGGCCGCCGGGACGAGATCGGGGAGTAGCCCGCCGGGCGCGGGCCGGGGCGGAGCGGGGCCCGAAGGGTCACGGGCCGGGAAGAGAACGGCCGACCGCGGCGTTGTGGCCGGGGCGGTACGGGTCGCGGTCCGGAGTGGTTGCCCCGAGGGGATAGACTGTCATTGCCCATACGCGGGCTGTTGGGTCAGTCTGCCTTCTTCGCACCACGTCCTTCCAGTGACGTACCGCTCTTGCAGTTGGCCCGATCTTCCAGTGTCCTCGGTGTCGGCGACGCGGGTCTCCCCGTCGTCGGTGCCTTCGCGTCGTGTGAAGGGACACCGGGGTCGCGTCGGGTTGTCATGATCGACCAGTTGATGAGCGAGGCGTGGAGGACATGGCCAAGAAAGACGGCGCCATCGAGATCGAGGGCTCCGTTGTCGAGTCCCTACCCAACGCGATGTTCAAGGTAGAGCTCGACAACGGGCACCAGGTCCTTGCCCACATCAGCGGCAAGATGCGGATGAACTACATCCGCATTCTCCCCGACGACCGCGTCGTCGTGGAGTTGAGCCCGTACGACCTCACGCGCGGGCGCATCGTTTACCGCTACAAGTAGACCGTCCGGGCCCCACGGCCGGGACGGCTCCGAGTTCGGAGTCACCATGAAGGTCAAGCCGAGCGTCAAGAAGATCTGCGCGAAGTGCCGCGTGATCCGTCGCAACCGTCGGATCATGGTCATCTGCGCGGACCCGCGGCACAAGCAGCGCCAGGGTTAACCACCCCGGCCCGCCGGCCGCGGCTTCACGCCGCAGGACCCGATCGGGGGAGTGCCCCCGGTGCGGGACCGCATCACACAACGAACAACCTGTTCCGATCTCCGGGCGCCGCGCGACGCGGCCGGCCCGGGGAGAACCCCCGGTCGGAGGCCGGGGCCTCGTCGATTGGGCGACGAGAGGGTGGAGCGGGTCAGACCTCCGCGAAGGCATGGATGGAGTTTCGCCCACATGGCACGTATTGAAGGCGTCGACCTTCCCCGCGACAAGCGGGTGGAGATCGCTCTCACGTACATCTTCGGGATCGGCCGCACCCGCGCGCTCGAGACCCTGAAGGAAACCGGTGTCGACGGCAACACCCGCGTGTACCAGCTGTCCGAAGAGGACCTGGTCAAGCTGCGCGAGTGGATCGGCGCGAACTACCAGGTCGAGGGTGACCTGCGCCGCGAGGTGCAGGCCGACATCCGTCGCAAGATGGAGATCGGCAGCTACCAGGGCATCCGCCACCGCCGTGGCCTCCCGGTCCGCGGCCAGCGCACCCAGACCAACGCGCGCACCCGCAAGGGCAAGAAGAAGACCGTGGCCGGTAAGAAGAAGGCCGGTAAGAAGTAGTCCGCTCGGACCTTTCGACCGCGTCCGAGACAACAACGGACCGATGATCTCTGGGAGTTTCGCTCATGCCGCCTAAGGGCCGTCAGGGTGCCGCGCGCAAGGTGCGCCGCAAGGAAAAGAAGAACATTGTCCACGGACACGCTCACATCAAGAGCACGTTCAACAACACGATCGTGAGCATCACGGACCCGACCGGTGCCGTGATCTCGTGGGCCAGCTCCGGCCAGGTGGGCTTCAAGGGTTCGCGCAAGTCGACCCCCTACGCCGCGCAGATGGCCGCCGAGGCCGCCGCCCGCCGCGCGCAGGAGCACGGCGTCCGCAAGGTGGACGTCTTCGTGAAGGGGCCGGGCTCGGGCCGCGAGACCGCCATCCGCTCGCTGCAGGCGACCGGGCTGGAGGTCGGCTCGATCCAGGACGTCACCCCGGTGCCGCACAACGGCTGCCGTCCGCCCAAGCGCCGCCGGGTCTGATCCCGGCCGTGGCGCCCGCGGTCCTATCCACGCGGGCGCCCCGCCGCGCTTGAACCCGCGCCGGCCCCGGAGACGCTCCGGGACCGCGCGGGACGGGTAGGAATCCGAGTGGGAATGCGGGCACCTCGCCGGTGCCCGTCGGTGGCCGTCAAATAGCGGGCGGCCATGTGGAAGGGAAACACGGACCATGCTGATCGCACAGCGTCCCACGCTGACCGAGGAGCCGCTCTCGGACCTGCGCTCGAAGTTCGTCATCGAGCCGCTGGAGCCGGGCTTCGGCTACACCATCGGAAACTCTCTGCGCAGGACCCTCCTGTCCTCCATCCCGGGTGCGGCCGTCACCAGTATCCGGATCGAGGGCGTCGAGCACGAGTTCACCACCGTGCCCGGTGTCAAGGAGGACGTCACGGAGATGATCCTCAACCTCAAGGGCCTGGTCGTCAGCTCCGAGCACGACGAGCCGGTGCTGATGTACCTGCGCAAGCAGGGCCCGGGTGTGGTGACCGCCGCGGACATCGCTCCGCCGGCCGGTGTCGAGGTGCACAACCCCGACCTGCACATCGCCACGCTCAACGGCAAGGGCAAGCTGGAGATGGAGCTGACGGTCGAGCGCGGCCGCGGCTACGTCTCGGCGACGCAGAACAAGCAGGCCGGGCAGGAGATCGGTCGGATCCCGATCGACTCCATCTACTCGCCGGTCCTGCGTGTGACCTACAAGGTCGAGGCCACCCGAGTCGAGCAGCGCACCGACTTCGACCGCCTGATCGTCGACATCGAGACCAAGCCCGCCATCCGTCCCCGTGACGCCGTGGCGAGCGCCGGTAAGACGCTGGTGGAGCTGTTCGGTCTGGCCCGCGAGCTCAACGTCGACGCCGAGGGCATCGACATGGGCCCGTCGCCGACGGACGCCGCCCTGGCGGCCGACCTGGCGCTGCCGATCGAGGACCTCAACCTCACGGTCCGGTCCTACAACTGCCTCAAGCGTGAGGGCATCCACAGCGTCGGTGAGCTGGTTGCCCGCTCCGAGCAGGACCTGTTGGACATCCGCAACTTCGGTGCCAAGTCCATCGACGAGGTGAAGCAGAAGCTCGTCGACATGGGCCTGTCGCTGAAGGACTCCCCGCCCGGATTCGACCCCGGCACCGCGGCCGACTCCTTCGGCTCCGATGACGACGAGGGCGAGTCCTTCGTCGAGACGGAGCAGTACTGACCTTCGTCGCCCCATGGTCCCCGGCCGAGTGCGGCCGTGGACCGCATCACTAGGAGAACGACACCATGCCCACGCCTACCAAGGGCGCCCGTCTGGGTTCCGGGCCCGCTCACGAGCGGCACATCCTGGCGAACCTCGCCACCTCGCTGTTCCAGCACGGCCGCATCCGCACCACGGAGGCCAAGGCCAAGCGCCTGCGCCCCTACGCCGAGAAGCTCATCACCCTCGGCAAGCGCGGTGACCTGCACGCCCGCCGCCAGGTGCTGACCAAGATCACGGACAAGTCCGTGGTGCACGAGCTCTTCACCGAGATCGGCCCGCGCTACGAGAACCGCCCCGGTGGTTACACCCGTATCACCAAGGTCGGTCCGCGCAAGGGCGACAACGCCCCGATGGCGGTCATCGAGCTGGTCGAGGCGCTGGCCGCCAAGCCGGCCGCCGCCGCTGCCCCGGCCGAGCCGGTCGAGGAGACCAAGGCCGAGGAGGCCCAGGTCGAGGAGACCAAGGCCGAGGAGAGCGCGGAGGCCACCGAGGCCGCCGAGGCCCCGGCCGAGGAGAACTCCGAGAGCAAGTAGGTCGGGTGTGAGGCACACGGGCGCATCCCGGGTGCACACCGACCGGACGAGTGCCCGATCCCGCAGGGGTCGGGCACTCGTGTTTTCCGAGGTGTCGATGGGACCGATGTGACGGACGAGATGAACGAGGTGCCGGAGCCGGCGATCCGGATCCGGTTCGACGTGGCCTATGACGGCACGGACTTCTCCGGGTGGGCGGTACAGCCGAACCGGCGCACCGTCCAGGGCGAGCTGGAGTCCGCCCTGGCCCGGGTGCTGCGCCTGCCCCAGGTGTCGCTGACCTGCGCCGGGCGCACCGACGCCGGGGTGCACGCCCGCGGCCAGGTGGCCCAGGCCGACGTGCCCGCGGGGACGTGGGAGCGCGAGGGGGAGCGGGTGCTGCGCCGGCTGGCCGGCGTGCTGCCGCCCGACGTGCGGGTGTCCGCCGCCCGTCCGGCCCCGCCCGGGTTCGACGCGCGCTTCTCCCCGCTGTTCCGCCGCTACCTGTACCGGGTGAGCGACGCGCCCTACGGGGTGGACCCGCTGCTGCGCCGGGACGTGCTGTGGCACAAGAACCCGCTGGACGCGGACCGCATGAACGCGGCGGCCGAGCGGCTGCGGGGGGAGCACGACTTCGCGGCGTTCTGCAAGAAGCGGGAGGGGGCCACGACCATCCGCGAGCTGCTGCGCCTGGAGTGGGAGCGGGTGGGCCCGCACCTGCTCCACGGCACGATCCAGGCGGACGCGTTCTGCCACAACATGGTCCGCGCCCTGGTGGGCTGCCTACTCGCGGTGGGCGACGGCCGCCGCCCGGTCGACTGGCCCGCCCGGGTGCTGGGCGCCGCGGTGCGGGACCCGGCCGTGCACGTGGTCGGCCCGCAGGGGCTGAGCCTGGAGGAGGTGCGCTACCCGGCCGACGAGGAGCTGGCCGCCCGCGCCTCCGCCACCCGCCGCGTCCGCGAGCTGCCCTGCCGGTAGGGGGCGCCGCCGGCCTGGCGCCCCTCAGGGGGCGCCCGGGAAGAACACGAAGGGGACGTCCGCTCGGACGTCCCCTTCGGCTTCGGCGGTGCGGGTCAGCCGCGGTCCTCGGACAGCCGGTCGTAGGCCGTCTCCAGGAAGCCCTCGCTGACCGGGGCCAGGTCCTCGGCGCCCTCTTCGCCCCCGTCGCTGTTGGTGGCCAGGGAGAAGAGCAGGTACCGGCCCCACTGGCCGCCGCTGCCGTGGCCGCCCGCGTGCCCCAGGCGCTCGGCGGGGGAGCCCTCCTCGCCGGCCAGCCCGGCGAACCACTGGGCGTCGTTCAGGTTCTGGGCGTCCAGGGCGGTGGTGGCGCTCTCGGCGTCGGCCATCGCGGCGACGCCGACGGTGACGGCCTGCCCCTCGTCCTCGCTCAGGTAGGAGGCGCGGACCAGCTGGCGGCAGCCGTTGTCGGCGAGCACGGTGCCGTAGTCGCCGTGGGCGCCGGCGGCGCAGTCCTCGGTCTCGTCCACGGCCACCCGGGAGAACGAGCCCTGGCCCTCGATCTCCAGGGTCTCGGGGAAGAGGGTCTCGGCGGCCAGCGCCCCCGGGTCGTCGTCCTCGCTGGAGACGGTGGTGGCGTTGCCGGAGGAGCCGCCCAGGCCGCCGCTGGCGAAGTAGAAGGTCCCGCCGCCGACGAGCACGAGGGCGACGGCGAACCCGCCGATCATCAGGGCCTTGCGGCGCTTGGCGGCCCCGTCGTCGTAGGGGCCGTAGTCGTCGTACCCGCCCTCGTAGTCGTCGTAGTCGTCGACGGCCCGGACGTCGAACTGGGCGGTGTCCGCGCCGGCGTCCTCGGGGACCTCGTCGCGGAAGAGCGGCCGGTTGTCGCCCCGGCCCGCCGGGACGGCGGAGATCTGCTGGGTGGCGCCCATGGCGTCGGGCGGGAACACCGGCTCGGGCGCGGGCGGGCCGGGGGGCACCGTGCCGGGGGGCGGGCCCATCGGCGCGCCGGGCGCCGGCGCCATCGGGGGCCGGCCGCCGGTCGGGGCGGCGTACGGGGCGGGCGGCAGTTGGCCGGGCACGGGCCCCTGCTGCGCGTGGGGACCGGGGGCCTGGGGGGCCTGCGGGCCGGTGCCCGGCGGGCGCGGGGCCATGGACGGCTGGCCGCCGGTCGGCGCGGCGTACGGCGCCTGCGGGGCCTGGGGGAGCTGCGCCTGCGGGTGGGGGGCGTGCGGCACCGGGGGCCGGGCGCCCGGCCCCACCGGCGCGCCCGGCGGGTTCTGGACCGCGGGCGGCGGCCCGCCCTGGGCGTGGGTGGGAGGCAGAGCGCCGCCCTGCGTCTGGTTGGGCGGCGGTCCGCCCTGGGCCGGTCCGCCGTGGTTCGGCGGGGGCGGCAGGGGCGCGCCCGGGACCGGGCCGCCCTGGGTCTGGTTGGGAGGCAGCGGTCCGCCCGGGACCGGCCCGCCCTGCGTCTGGGTGAGCGGGAGGGCTCCGCCCTGCGTCTGGGTGGGCGGCATCGGCGCGCCGGGAGGGTTCTGGGCCGGGGGGAGGGGCGCGCCCTGGTACTGTCCGGTCGGCGGGGTGCCCGCGGGCCGGGTGTACGGGCTCTGCGGCGCCTGCGGGCCCGAGGGAGCGCCGGGGGCTCCGGAGGGGCCCTGCGTCGGCGCCTGAGGCGTCTGCGGCCCGGAGGGGGGCCGGTGCCCCGGGTAGGCCGGGTGCGGCCCGCTCGGGGCGAATGGGGCGCCCGGCGCCTGCGGCCCGGAGGGGGCGCCGTGCCCGGGGAGGGGCTGTCCTCCCTGAGAGGGCTGCGGCGGCTGCGCCTGCGGTGCCCGGGGGGCGGAGGGGTACTGGGGGTGTGCGGGGGCGGAACCGAGCAGGTCTTGGCCGTCACCGGGCTCCGGCCCGTCGGGACCGTACTGCGGCGGGTTCGGATGGGTACTGATGGGAGTCTCCGGAGGCGTTGGGGATGGGACTTGACCAAAGCCCGTGCCCGCGGTTTTTCCGCTGGCGCGCCGGGGTGACGGGCATCTCGTCGGCGCCCGTCGTTCCGGGCGGAGACCGGCCTTTCGGTGCAAGGGTAACCAACACCCGGGCGCGGAAAGGACGAAGCACTCCGCGCAACGGGCATAATGAAAGGCGGAGAGGTCACGGATGTGACCCCGTGCCGGCGCTTTCCCCGCCGAGCGTGGTCCTGCCGGTCTGCCCCAACCGCTGGCTTTGACCTGCGCGACGGTGGCCAGTAGGATATTCCGTCGTGCGTTTGAGTTGCCGTGGGCCCCGGGACATCCACTGATCCCGGTGCCGATCCACGCACCATCGTCTGCGCACTCACCACCGGATCGTCCTGACGATGTGGCACGGGACGTCCGGTCCAAACGCCCCGCGCCCGCGGGTGTGTTTCGTAATACGAGTCCACCATCCCGAACCAGGGGGATGGGGCAGCCGACTGAAGAGCGAAGGCAAACGATCGTGCGCACCTACAGCCCCAAACCAAACGATGTTCAGCGTCAGTGGCACGTCATCGACGCCACCGATCTCGTGCTCGGGCGTATGGCGAGCCAGGTTGCCACGCTCCTCCGGGGCAAGCACAAGGCGTACTACGCGCCCCACATCGACACCGGCGACTTCGTGATCGTCGTGAACGCCGACAAGGTCGCCCTGACCGGCAAGAAGCTGGAGCAGAAGCGGGCCTACCGGCACTCCGGCTACCCCGGCGGTCTGCGTTCCGTCGGCTACGCCGAGCTGCTGGAGAAGAACCCCGAGCGGGCCGTCGAGAAGGCCGTCAAGGGCATGCTGCCCAAGGGCTCCCTCGGCCGCCAGATGGCCAAGAAGCTGAAGGTGTACTCCGGTCCGGAGCACCCGCACCAGGCCCAGCAGCCGGTCCCGTTCGAAATCACCAAGATCGAGCAGCCCGCCTAGGCGTTCGCGAGACTTCACAGAGAACACGAGGAGAACCGTGGTCGAGCCCACCGGTATCGAAGACATCGAGCAGGAGTACGCCGAGAACCCGGAGGAGTTCCCCTCCGAGTACACGAGCGAGTCCGAGGAGACGGTCGCCGCCTACGTGCCGACCGCGTCCGGCCCCAGCGCCGGCACCGGCCGCCGCAAGACGGCCATCGCCCGCGTGCGCATCACGCCCGGCGCGGGTGAGTGGAAGATCAACGGCAAGCCGCTCGAGGTCTACTTCCCGGACAAGGTCCACCAGCAGACCATCAAGGAGCCCTTCGTCTCGCTCGGGTTCGAGGGCGCCTACGACGTCTTCGCCCGGATGAGCGGCGGCGGCCCCAGCGGCCAGGCCGGCGCCCTGCGCCACGGCATCGCCCGTGCGCTGGCGTCCCTGGACCCGGAGAACAACCGCCCGACCCTCAAGAAGGCCGGTTTCCTGACCCGCGACGCCCGCGAGGTGGAGCGCAAGAAGGCCGGTCTCAAGAAGGCCCGCAAGGCGCCGCAGTTCTCCAAGCGCTAAGGCTCATGCGCCGGCTCGCGCTCGGCTGAGCTCCGACCCGTACGCCGTCCCCGACACTCGGGGGCGTCGTACGGGTCTTTCCTTTTCGCGTGGCTTGTCGGTCACACTGATCTTCTCGGCGCCGGACGCGGCGCCACTTCTGAAGGGGGCTGTCGCCTTGGGACGGCTGTTCGGTACGGATGGTGTACGCGGGGTCGCCGGGCGGGACCTGACCGCCACGCTCGCTCTGGAGTTGTCCATCGCGGCGGCGCGGGTGCTCGCGCCGAGGGTCGAGGGGCGGCGCCCCAAAGCCGTCGTGGGCCGCGACCCGCGCGCCTCCGGCGAGTTCCTGGAGGCCGCCGTGGTGGCCGGGCTGGCCAGCACGGGTGTGGACGTGGTCCGGGTGGGGGTGCTGCCCACGCCGGCGGTGGCCTTCCTCACCGGTGACCTCGACGCCGACTTCGGCGTGATGCTCTCGGCGAGCCACAACCCGGCGCCGGACAACGGCATCAAGTTCTTCGCCCGGGGCGGCCACAAGCTGGAGGACGCGCTGGAGGACGAGATCGAGGGCCTGCTGGACGTGCCCTCGACCCCGGCCGTGGGCACGGCCGTGGGCCGGGTCACCGACGCCGCCGACGGCGCCGAGCGCTACATCGGTCACGTGCTGGCCTCGGTCCCGCACTCCCTGGCCGGGCTCAAGGTCGTGGTGGACTGCGCCCACGGCGCGTCCTCGCTGGTGGCCCCCGAGGCGCTGCGCCGGGCGGGCGCCGAGGTCATCGCCATCGGCGACGCGCCCGACGGCCACAACATCAACGAGGGGTGCGGCTCGACCCACCTGGAGGCGCTCCAGGAGGCGGTGCGGCTGCACGGCGCCGACGCGGGCATCGCCAACGACGGCGACGCCGACCGCTGCCTGGCCGTGGACGCCGGGGGCAACGTGGTCGACGGCGACCACATCCTCGCGATCCTGGCCTCCGAGGCCAAGGAGGCGGGCCGCCTGGCCGGGGACACCCTCGTGGTGACGGTCATGTCCAACCTCGGCCTGAAGCTGGCCATGGAGCGCGAGGGCATCGCCGTGGCGGAGACCGCGGTGGGCGACCGCTACGTGCTGGAGGAGATGAAGCGCGGCGGGTTCTCCCTGGGCGGGGAGCAGTCCGGGCACGTCATCCTGCTGGACCACGCCACCACCGGCGACGGGGTGCTCACCGGCCTGCACCTGCTGGCCGCCATGGCGCACCGCGGGCAGGGGCTGGCGGAGCTGGCCAAGGTGATGACCCGCCTGCCGCAGGTGCTCATCAACGTCCCCGACGTGGACAAGTCCCGCGCCGCCGACTCCGAGGAGCTGTGGGCCGCGGTGCGCGAGGCCGAGAAGGAGCTGGGCGGGACCGGACGGGTCCTGATCCGGCCCAGCGGCACCGAGCCCAAGGTCCGCGTCATGGTGGAGGCCCCGGAGCAGGAGCAGGCGACCGCGGTCGCCGAGCACCTCGCCGGGGTGGTGCGTTCGGCGCTGGGCTGACCGGGGGGACCGGATGAACCGGGTGCGGTACGGGCACGCCCTGACGGTCGGGGTGGACATCGGCGGGACGAAGGTCGCCGCGGGTGTGGTCACCCCGAGCGGTCGGGTGCTGGCGCGTGTGCGGACCGAGACGCCCGAGCGCAGCAAGAGCCCGGCGGTCGTGGAGGACACGATCGTGTCGGTGGTCGAGGAGCTGCGCTCGGGCCACCCGGTGCGCGCCGTGGGCGTGGGGGCGGCCGGGTTCGTGGACCAGCACCGCGCGAACGTGCTGTTCGCCCCCCACCTGTCCTGGCGCGAGGAGCCGCTGCGGGAGTCGCTGTCCTCGCGCCTGGGCCTGCCCGTGGTGGTGGAGAACGACGCCAACGCCGCCGCCTGGGCGGAGGTGAGCGCGGGCGCCGCCCAGGGGGTCGACGACGTGGTCGTGGTCAACCTGGGCACCGGCATCGGCGGGGCGATCGTCCTGAACGGGCGCCTGTACCGCGGCCGGTACGGCCTGGCCGGGGAGTTCGGCCACATGACGGTGGTCCCGGGCGGGCACCGCTGCGAGTGCGGCAACCGGGGCTGCTGGGAGCAGTACGCCAGCGGCAACGCGCTCACCCGGGAGGCGCGCGAGCTGGTGGCCGCCGAGTCCCCGGTGGCCCGTGCGCTGCACCAGGCCGTGGGGGGCGACGTGCGGCGGATCACCGGGCCGCTGGTGAGCGAGCTGGCCCGCAAGGGCGACCGCGCCTGCACGGAGCTGATGCGCGACGCCGGCCAGTGGCTCGGGGCGGGCCTGGCGAACCTCGCGGCGGCCTTCGACCCGGAGCTGTTCGTGATCGGCGGCGGTGTCTCGGAGGCGGGCGACCTGCTGCTGGGACCCGCCCGGGAGGCGTTCGAGCGCGGGCTCACCGGCCGGGGCTACCGCCCCGAGGCCCGTGTGGTGGCCGCGGCCCTGGGCAACGAGGCGGGCCTGGTCGGCGCCGCGGCCCTGGCCCGCGACGCCCTGCCCGCCCGGCGCCGCCGCCCCGCCCACCGCCCCCGCTGACCCCGCCGTACCCGCCGCCGCAGCGGGGCTCACCGGCGCAGCAGTTCCCGCACGTCGATGTCGAGGGAAAAGGGCACGTCGACCTTGAGGCGCTCCCGGGCGACGGTGACCGGTACGTACCGGGGCTCCCGGACGCCGTCCAACTCGTGGACGTGGATCGCCGCGCCGTTCTCCTCGGGTTCGATGATCCAGTAATGGGGGATGCCCGCCTGGGCGTACTTGAGGGGCTTGGTGGTGCGGTCGCGGTCCCGTGATTCGGGGGAGACGATCTCCACGACCAGGACCACGTCCTCCGGGGGGACGTGGGTGGTCCGCGTCCAGTCCAGGTGCTCCTCGGCCGTCGCCTCATAGCGGTAGACCAGCAGGTCGGGCTCGGGCCGCTGGTACTTCCCGAGCTTCATCGTCATCTCCTGGAGGACGTCGAAGCCCTCCGGCACGGCCTCCTCCAGAAGGTGGGCCAGGCGGTACATGACCTTGGAGTGGAAGGCGGTCCGGGGGGAGAGCACGATGAGGGCCCCGTCGATGAGTTCCATCCGGGGGGCGCCCGGAGGGAGGTCGTCCATGGCATCGGCGGTCCACCCGCCGGGCGGTGGCATGAACCAGGAGGGGAGCGGCTCGGCGGTCATCGAATCCTCCAGGGTCGATTCCTGAGCCCACTGTAATCCGGTCGTCGTCACCATGGCAGGAACATAGTGGCCGAACAGGGGCGGGTGGACGTACTTCGGTGAAGTGGTCGTTATGTGCACTGTGTACGCTGGAAACCCACGTGTCTGATTGATCCGAGAAAGCCACGTCGTGAACCCTCTTCCCACGGACGTACCCTGGGCCTTCGAAGGGCACGGGTCGGCGTGGGTGGAATCCCCGCTCCAGTTCCTGTCCGCCGTGGAGGCGTACGCGGCGCACGGATTGTCCACCCAGGGCTGCATCCTGCTGCGCCAGGACGCCGCCGGCCTGCCCGGCGTCCACGCCGCCCTGCGCGGCCTGTTCCCCGCGACCCCGCCGGCGGCGCTCGCCCGCCGCCCCACCCGCCCCCGCACCGCCGACTTCACCTGGGTCATCGGCGACGCCTTCTCCGGCCAGGTGCAGCGGCTGCTGCCGCGCGCCCCCCGCTGCCGCCTCGTCCTGGTCGACGACGGGCTCGCGGTGTGGCACCTGCTGCGGCTGCTCAGCGCCCCGTCCGTCCAGCCGGTGCTGCGCGCCCGGGTGCGGCGCACCCCGGCCCGCCTGGCCCTGGGCACGGCCGCCGCGCGCGTCCTGCGCCGCGCCGCCCAGGAGGGCCGCCTCACCGTCTTCACCATGCTGCCCCTCCCCGGCGACCTTCGGGAGGCGGCGGCCGCCGCCGGGATCCGGGTGATGCGCCACGACTTCCCGCTGCTACGCTCCCTGCCGGAGTACGACCACCCCGCCGAGCAGCGGGTCGTCCTGGGGACCGCGCTGGTCAACGACGGCCTGCTCCGGCTGCCCGACTACCTGGGCTGGCTGGAGCGGCAGCTCGCGCGGGGGCCGGTGGCCTACCACCCCCACCGGCGGGAGGACCCGCGGGTGCTGGAGCTGCTGGCCGCCGACCCGCGGGCGCGGCTGGTGCGCGCCGGGGTGCCGGTCGAGCTGTCGCTGCGCGGACTGGGGCCGGGGTACGCCGTGCGGTCGCTGCCCTCCACCGCGCTGGTGTCCCTGCGCCTGCTGGTGCGCGGCGCGTCGATCGGCACGGACGCGGTCCCCGGACACTGGTGGACCGAACTCGCCTCGCCCGGACTGCGCGAGGATCTGGCGGTGACCGCCGCCCTGGTCAACGATGAGGAGCACGCGGGTGGAACGTGACGGGGACGGACGGATCAGGGTCATGGCGGTCGCCGACTCCGACTCCTACCTGAAGTGGTCGGCGGCCCTGCTGGGCGCCCTGCCCGGCGAGGGCTGGGACACCGACCTGGCGGTCGTGCGCTCCCCGGTCGCCCCGTCCGCCGACCAGGTGCGGGCCGCCGTCGCCGGGACCCCGCTGGAGGGCCGCGAGGTGCCGGTGCGCGGCGCCCTGGAGCTGCGGAACCGGCTGCTGCGCGAACGCCCCGACGTGCTCATGCTCAACTGCACCGGGCCGGTGGTGGACGCCCTCGCCCACGCGCTGGTCGGCGAGTGGCGCCCGGTGCTGGTCTCCGGGCTGCCCGGGATCTCGGTGCCCGCCACCGAGCGCGCCTGGCTCTACCGCTCGACGGTCGACCTGTTCGTGCTGCACAGCCACCGGGAGGTCGCCGAGTTCACCGAGCTGGGCGCCCGCCTGGGCGCCACCGGGGGGATCGGCCTGGCGACCCTGCCGTTCCTGCCCGAGCCCCGGCCCCGGGCCGGCGGCGGGCGCCCGCGGGTGGTGTTCGCCTCCCAGGCCAAGGTGCCCGCGGAGCAGGGGCAGCGCGAGCAGGTGCTGCTGGGGCTGGCCGCGCTCGCCGAGGCGCGCCCCGACCTGGAGGTGGTGGTCAAGCTCCGGGCCCGCGAGGACGAGGCGCAGACCCACAAGGAGAGGTACCACTACGAGGCCCTGTGGCGGTACATGGCCGCCCGCGGGGAGGTCCGCCCCGACGCGGTCGCGTTCCGCACCGGGCCGATGGTGGAGTACCTGGAGGACGCGGCGGGGTTCGTGACGGTCAGCTCGACCGCGGCCCTGGAGGCGTTCGCGCTGGACGTGCCGACGCTGGTGCTCACCGACTTCGGGCTGAACGCCGAGCAGATCAACCTGGTGTTCGAGGGCAGCGGGGTGCTGGGCACCCTGGACGACGTGCGCGCCGCCCGGTTCCGCCGGGTGGACCGCGGCTGGCTGCGGGCCAACTACTTCCACCCGGTCCACGAGAACGACTGGGTGCGGCGGCTCACCGCGCTGGTGGCCGCCGCACGCCGGGGGGAGCTGCCGCGGAGGGGGTCCCTGCTGACGGGCCCCGAGCAGCAGCGCAGGCGCACGCGCTCCCTGATGCGGCTGTCGCTGCCCCCGACGGCCGTGCGTCAGCTGGGCCGGGCCCGCAGGAGGCTGCGCGCCCTGCGCGCCAACCTGCGCGGGACGCTGGCCTCGCGGGGCTGAGCGGAGGGGCGCACCCCGGGGGCGGTCAGGCCCAGGGCGGCGATGCGCTTGCGCTTGAAGTGGCGCAGCAGGTCGCCGTCGTAGTCGCGCAGGTACGCGGCCGCCTCCTCCCGCAGGTGCGGGTAGGCGGCGGCCTGCATGCAGTAGCCCACCGCCCGGACGAGGGGACCGAGGTCCTCGGCGTAGCGCTCGGGAGCGATGAGGGGGGCCTGGACCTCGCCGGAGTCCAGCAGCCGGGGCATGGTGACGTCGGCGATGGTCACCGGCATGCGGTTGCTGTTCTCGTACGGGGTGAGCCGCTCCAGGACGAGTTCGGTGCCTATGGTGGCCACGGGGATCCCGTAGATCTTGTCCGCGGTACTGAGCGAGGTGGAGAAGCACCCCACGACCAGGCTCGGCGGATCGACCTCGAACCATGCCTCCACCGGCAGCGAGGACTCCAGGACCTGGAGTTCCAGGCCGAGCCGCTCGGCCTGCGCGCGCATCGCCGGGACCATTCCGGAAGCGTTCATGGGGTGGGGTTTGAAGGCGACCGTCCGGTACCCGGCGCCGGCGCACGCGGTGAGCGCGCGCAGGGAGATGTCGGTCTCCTCCTCGGAGGTGAGCAGGTCCAATGACGCCAGGTACTGGCCTACGAGGAGCGGCGGCGCAGGCTCAGCCGCGGCCAGGGGGGTGAGCAGGCCGGGGACCGACCGGGTCACTTCGGCCATGACGGCTCGGAACGCCTTGCCGTCGATGATCGACCGCTCGACTCCGTGCTCGGACAGGACCAGGGGGGCCAACCCGGGCACCAGGTCGAGGTGGACCAGCCGCTCCAGGCGACCGGAGATCTGCTTGGGGAGGACGTGACGGGTGGGGCTGTAGCTGGCCAGGCCGTCGGAGATGACGGTGAGCCGCGCGTTCTCGAAAAGCTCGGCCAGCCCCCGCGAGGGGTCTCCCTGAATGGCTTCGAGGACCAGTTCGAGCGGGCCGTCGCCGAGTTCCAGGTACGAGTTCAGGAGTCTGCGGATGAGCGGCTGGTCGTTCCTGTGCGCCCGCCAGTGCGACGGGTGGTGCGGCCAGATGAGCTCGTTGTAGGAGATCACCTGGTGGAAGCGGTCCCTGACGGCGGCGAAGCCCGCAGTCTCTGCGAGCGGCGTGGCGATCTCGGGGATGTCGGCGTTGTCGACGGTCAACAGGATGCGGCGGTCGTCGCCGAACACGCCGGAGTCGATCCCCGCTGCGAGGCTCATCACCCCGAAGAGGCGGGAGGACACGAAGATCTGGGTCATGGGTCTACCCCTGGCTGGTCGTGGTCGTGGTTCCGGGCCGTCTGGTCACACGGCCAGGGGGCGGGAGGACCCGGCCAGGATCTTGCGGAGCCTGCGCTCGCGCTTGCCGCCCATCTCGCGAATGGTCGCTTCCAGGATGTGCTGGGCGGGCAGGGAGGTCAGCAGCTCCCGGCCGCGGGCGAACATCTCCCGGCGGTCCTGCGGGGAGAGCCGGTCGGCCTTCTCGGCCTGGTTGAGCAGGATGGCGCAGAAGGTGCGCACCGCCTTGGGCAGGTAGCGCTCGGCCTCGTGGTCGGCCAGGACGTCGTCCAGGATGGTGCGGAAGGCGTTGAGGAAGTGGAGCTGGCGGGTGTCGCCGACCTGGGTGAGGGAGCCGGTCAGCCCGCGCCGGTAGAACAGGCCCAGGACGGGGATCCGGGCGAAGGAGTCGGCGCGCAGGTGCAGGCGCCAGGCCCAGGGCTGGTCCTCACAGGTGTGCAGGGCGGGGTCGAAGTCCATCAGCCCGGCCTCGACGAGGCGCCGGTGGTAGATGCCCGCGGAAGTGAACGGGTAGTTCACCATGCTCGCGGTGGTCGCGGGAAGAATGCCCTCCCGGGGGTCCAGCGCCCGGTTCACCCGGCCCTCGGGGACGAGGTGGACGGATCGCTGGCCTCCGTTCACCTGGACGTGGTCGGTCTTGGCGAAGTCGACCCCGAGGCGGTCGGCGGCCTCCACCACGGTCGGAAGGTAGCCGGGGGCGAACCAGTCGTCGCCGTCCAGATAGGTGATGTAGCGGCCGCTGGAGTCCGCGACGCCCTGGTTGCGGACCGAGGACAGCCCCGTGGGCGCCGGGTTCCGGAGCATGCGCAGGTTGGGCAGGCGCCTGCGGAAGTCGTCGACGATGTTCGGGGTGTCGTCGGCGGAGCCGTCGTCGATGACGATGTACTCGAAGTCGGGGCGGTCGTTGCGCACCAGGCTCGCGAGGGTGTCGCCGATGTAGGGCGCCACGTCCTTGGCGGGGATGATCACCGACAGGGCGGTCACGGGTACTCCTCGGCCCGGGGACCCGTGCGGGCCCCCGGGCGCGGTCCATGGGGGATGGGCGGGGCGGGGGAGGGGTCAGACGGTCGTGCGGCGGAGGCGCTTGCGGGGCTCCTCCTCGCCCGGGAAGACCTTCTTGACGCCGTCGCCCAGGGCCTGCTCGACCACGCGGATGTCGCGGACGAGGTTGCGCAGGCCGGTGGGCTCCAGGGAGGCGGCGTGGTCGGAGCCCCACATGGTGCGGTCCAGGGTGATGTGCCGCTCGATGGCGACGGCGCCCAGGGCGGCGGCGGCCACGGAGATCTGGAGCCCGCGCTCGTGGCCGGAGTAGGCCACGGGGACGCGGTAGCGGTCGCGCAGCGTCTCGATGGTGCGCAGGTTCCCCTCCTCCGGGGGCATGGGGTAGGTGGAGGTGGAGTGCATGATGACGAGGTTGCGGGCGCCCAGGATGCTCACGGCGGCGTCGATCTCGTCCAGCGTCGACATGCCGGTGGACAGCAGGACCGGCTTGCCGGTGGCGGCCAGGGCGCGCAGCAGCTCGTGGTCGGTGATGGAGGCGGAGGCCACCTTGTGCACCGGGACGTCGAACTTCTCCAGGAACTCGACGGACGGCACGTCCCACGGGGAGGCGAACCAGTCCAGGCCCAGGACGTCGCAGTACTTGGCGATCTCGGTGTACTCGGCCTCGCCGAACTCGACGCGGTGCTTGTACTCCATGTAGGTCATCTCGCCCCAGGGCGTCTGCCGGATCTTGTCCCGCTGCTCGACGGGGACGCAGATCTCGGGGGTGCGCTTCTGGAACTTGACGGCCTGGCAGCCGGATTCGGCGGCGACGTCGATCAGCTTCTTGGCGATGTCGAGGTCGCCGTTGTGGTTGATGCCGATCTCGCCGATGACGTACACCGGGTGGCCCGGGCCCACCATGTGGCGACCGATGCGCAGGGCGGGGATCTCGGCCCTGAGGTCGACGGGGGCGGTGGCGGTGCCGTTGCTCATGTGGCATCCTTCTCGTTCGTTTCGTCCGTGGGGGAGTCGTGGTCCGCGCTCCGCGCGCGGAAGTCCAGGACGTGCTCGCACAGCTCGCGCACGGCCCCGGACCCGCCGGGGCGGGTCAGGACGAGCCGCGCGGCGGCCAGCACGTCGGGGTGCGCGTCGGGGACGGCGACGGGCCAGCCGACCAGGGACATGCAGCCCAGGTCGTTGACGTCGTTGCCGAGGTAGGCGACGCGCGAGGGGTCCAGGCCCTCCTCGGTCAGCCAGGCGGCGAGGGCCGCCCGCTTGTCGGAGAGGCCGTGCAGGACGGTGACCCCGAGTTTGTCGGCCCGGGCGCGCACGACCGGGTTCACCTCGGTGGACAGGATGTGCACCCGTACGCCCGCCTCGCGCAGGAGGCGCACGCCCATGCCGTCGGAGCGGCTGACGGAGACCGCTTCGGTGCCGTCCTGGGAGACCGTGACGCGGTCGTCGGTGTGGACGCCGTCGAAGTCGGTGACCAGGGCGTCGATGTCGACGGGTGCGGTCTCGGGCGCGGCGACGGGGGCCAGGGCGCGGGCCAGGCGCAGGTCGTCGGGGGTGTCGATCTCGAACGCGTGCAGTTCGGGGACCTCGCACAGGTCGATGCGGCCGAAGAACCGGTGGCCGTGGGAGCGGAACCCGGCGGTGTCGACGACGTAGAACGCGCCGGTCTCGCGGTAGTGGGGTTCGCGGTCCTGCCGGCGGGGCCGGTGGGTGTGGATGTGGTTGACCCCGCGGGCGCCCTCGGGGCGGCGGGCCCACAGGAAGGCGTGGGTGGGCACCGCGGAGAAGACGCTGTCGGCCTCGCCCCCCGTGACGCGGGCGACCGCGGCGTCGAGGTCGGCGGGGTCGATGAAGGGGCTGGTGCACTGCACGAACACGGTCGCGTCGGGCAGCTCTCCGGCGGCCTCCAGGGTGTCCAGGGCCTGGAGGAGGACGGCCTCGGAGGAGACGGTGTCGCCGCCCAGGTCGGCGGGGCGCTCCAGGACGCGGGCTCCGGCGGCGCGGGCGGCGGCCGCGATCGCGGGGTGGTCGGTGGAGACGACGGTCTCGGTGACGCCCTCCGCCGCCAGGCAGGAGCGCACGGCGCGTGCGATGAGGGGGACACCGCCGACGGGTTCGATGTTCTTGAGGGGAATTCCCTTGGAACCGCCCCGTGCGGGAATGATGGCGGTGACGCGCAAGGCACAACTCCGGGTGAACGAGGGGGTGGAACGGTGTTCCGAGACTGGTCGGCTTAGATTACGCCATTCTTCGCACCGTGGAAATCGTCTTTATGCGTACGCCCGCCAGGATGTATCGTGAGCGTTCGCCTACGCTCGGCAACGCCTTTCGGGCAAGGCTTACTACTGGTCGTACCGGCTGCTGGGCGCGGGTTTTCCGGGTTTTCCCGGGGGCGGTCAAAGGTTTTCCGAGGACGCTTCCTGTGGGTGGGCTTCTTGTAGTACGCCGAACGGGGCCGTGCGGTTTACGGGGTAGACTGATTCGTTATGTTCCGCGGTGGGCGGGCGGCATCTCCTGGGCGGGGCGAGGGGATTTCTTTTCCTGTGATCCGCATCACCGGCGATATTCGTGTCCTTTCGGGTGCGGAGCGTGTCCGGGCGGGGGTGCGCGCCTCCGGCTCCGGGTCGGACCCGGTTGACCGAACCCGGTTCTAGTGCGTGGGTCACATCCTCTGTAGAGTGCGGCCCATGGATCTGAACGGAATCTCCGCCCTCGTCTCGGGCGGCGCCAGTGGCCTCGGTGAGGCCACCGCCAGGGAACTCGCCTCCGCCGGTGCCACCGTCGTCATCGCCGACCTCAACGCCGAACGCGGCGAGGCCATCGCCAAGGAGATCGGCGGCGTCTTCGTCGCGACCGACGTCTCCGACGAAGAGCAGGTCAAGGCGGCCGTCCAGGCCGCCGTCGACACCGGCGCCCCCTTCCGGGTCGCCGTCTCCTGCGCGGGCATCGGCTGGGCCACCCGCACCGTCGACAAGTTCGGCAACCCGCACGACCTGGCCAGCTACCAGAAGGTCATCCAGGTCAACCTCATCGGCACCTTCAACGTGCTGCGGCTGTCCGCGGCCGAGATCGCCAAGACCGAGCCGGTGAACGAGGACGGCGAGCGCGGCTCCATCGTCAACACCGCCTCCCTGGCCGGCATCGAGGGCCAGATCGGCCAGATCGCCTACTCCTCCTCCAAGGGCGGCGTCATCGGCATGACCCTGCCCGCGGCCCGCGACCTCGCGGCCGTCGGCGTCACGGTCAACACGATCGCCCCCGGCATCCTGGAGACGCCGATCTACGGCGAGGGCGAGGCGTCCGAGCAGTTCAAGCAGCGCCTGGCCGCGCCGGTGCCCTTCCCCAAGCGCCTGGGCACCGCCGCCGAGTTCGCCAAGCTGGCCCGCACCCTGCTCGAGGTCAGCTACATCAACGGCGAGGTCGTCCGCATCGACGGCGCCCTCCGCATGCCGCCGAAGTAGGGGGAGACCGTGTCCGACGAGGTTCTCTACACGGCCGAGGACGGCGTCGCCGTCATCACCATCAACCGTCCGCAGGCCAAGAACGCGGTGAACGCCGCGGTCGCACGCGGGATCGCCGAGGCGCTCGACGACCTGGACGCGCGCAAGGACCTGACGGTGGGCATCATCACCGGCGCGGGCGGCACCTTCTGCGCCGGGATGGACCTGAAGGCGTTCATGAAGGGCGAGGTCCCGCTGGTCGAGGGCCGCGGGTTCGGCGGCTTCGCCGAAGCCCCGCCCAAGAAGCCGCTGATCGCCGCGGTCGAGGGCTACGCCCTGGCCGGCGGGTTCGAGGCGGTCCTCGCCTGCGACCTGGTCGTGGCGGCCCGGGACGCGAAGTTCGGCATCCCCGAGGCCAAGCGCGGCCTGGTCGCCGGCGCGGGCGGCCTGCTGCGCCTGCAGCACCGCATCCCCCGCAACCTGGCGATGGAGTTCGCCCTCACCGGCGACTTCGTCGACGCCCCGCGCCTGGCCGAGCTGGGCCTGGTCAACAGGGTCACCGAGCAGGGCGGCGCCCTGGAGGGCGCCAGGGAGCTGGCCGCGCGGGTCGCCGCCAACGGTCCGCTCGCCGTGCGGGTCTCCAAGCAGATCATCACCGAGTCGGACGACTGGTCCACGTCGGAGATGTGGGAGAAGCAGAACGAGCTGGCGGGCCCGGTCTTCGTCAGCCAGGACGCCATGGAGGGCGCGGCGGCCTTCGCCGAGAAGCGCGCCCCGGTGTGGAAGGGCGAGTAGCCCCGCCACCGGTACGGCGATCCGGAGGCCGCCCCGGCCGGGGCGGCCTCCGTCACGTCAGGACGGGATCCCCGCCGCGCCCTCCCGGGGCGCCGCGGACCGGTCGCGCACGGTCCACCGGGCGACCGCCCGGGAGACGGCGGTGACCGGCCTCTCCATCGGCCCGGCGCCCAGGGTGAGCCGCCACACCGTGGCGGTCACCAGGGAGCAGGCCAGGACGGCCTCCACCGTGTAGGTCTCCACCCACCCGGCCCACCCGGGCAGGAGTCCGCCGTACACCGCCCACAGCACGACGCCGTGCGCGGTGTACAGGGTGAGGGTCATCGCGCCCATGGCCGCCACCGGGTAGAGCACGACCCGCATCGGGCGCGTTCCGGCCAGGAGCAGGCACAGGCCGAGCACGGCCATCGCCACCCCGGTGTTGCCCAGCACCTCGAAGGTGGTGTTGCTGTGCGAGCCGGCCTCCAGCGGCATCCGCCACAGCGAGTACTCGTCCTCGCCGGGCAGGAACCGGGCCAGCGGACCCAGCAGCAGCCAGGACGACCCGTAGCCCAGGACGGCCAGCCCGGCCCCGCCGCCCACCAGCCACCACCGCACCCTCCGCGAGCGCAGTCCGGTGCGGGCGGCCACCATCCCGGCCAGGACGTAGGCGAGGAACACCGTCGCCGGGTACAGGCCGAACACCAGCAGGTCCAGCGGGTCCTCCAGCGCTTCGAGGGAGAACAGGGGCATGTCCTCCGCGAACCCCTCCTCCGTGGCGAGGGGGTCCTCGCCGCTCTCCTCGAGGGAGGCCCAGTACTCCTCCTTCTCCGCCACCCACTCGGGGTCGCCCCAGGTGGCCTCCCACTCGGCCTCGTCCTCGGCCGTCCACTCCTCCTCGCCGGCCCAGGCGCCGGACCAGCCGAGCTCGGCCGGCAGGTGCTGGACGGCCAGCGTCGCCTGCGGACCGACCAGGGCGGCCGCGACGGCCAGCGCCGCCAGGTGGCGGGTGCGCAGCCACAGCAGGGGGATCGCCAGCAGGAAGTACACCCCGTAGAAGTGCAGGATCACCGACAGCGAGCCCAGCGTCGCCAGGGCGTACCCGATGGCGACGAGCAGCAGCGCGCGCACCGCGATCCGGACCCGGACCCGGTTGCGTTCCACGCGCGTCCCGGGCCGGGCGCGTCCGGCCAGCAGCACCAGGGACGCCCCGGCCAGGAACGCGAACAGCGCCGCCGAGCGGCCGCTGACCAGACCGCCCACCGCCTCCACGACCAGCATCCCGGGGCCGGAGTAGTCCTCCTCCCACACGGCGTGGACGTCGGGCGCCCCGGTCAGCAGCAGGGTCAGCGGCACCCCCATGTGCGCGACGAAGACCCCGACCAGCGCGAGGCCCCGCGCCGCGTCCACCCCGAGCAGGCGTTCGCGCGGCCCCCCGCGCCCCGGGCCCGGCCCCGGCCCCGTCCCCGGCCCCGCCGGACCGGGTACCGCCGGGCCCGGCGGCCGGTCGTCCGCGGCGGTCCCCACTCCCTCGACTGCGGCCATGCACATCCCCCGTGCGGTCGGTCGTCCGTTTGCACAGCGGTCAACGCGGGCGGGGCGGGCGGCGGTTCGGCCGGACGGCCCGATTCCTCCAGGGGAGATGATGACCACCCCGACGAACAGTCATTACTGCGAAGGGTATCCAGGCCAATACTCCGGGTGTGTAGTCTGTCGGCGTATCCCGAACCCACCGCGGCCACTTCGGCGTTCCCGGTGCCGCGCGGACCCACCCAGGAGGACCGACGTGACCGACCCCGACCTCGGCGGTATGGACCTGACGGTCGTGGCCGTTGCGGACTCCGAACCGTACGTTCGCCTGTCCGCGGCCATGTTCGACGCCCTGCCCGGCCACGGTCACACCGTCGGCCTCGCCGTCGTGCGGTCACCGATCACCCCCGCCCCCGCGCAGCTGCGCCGGGCCGTCGCCGACAGCGGGCTCGCGGGCCGCCGGGTCCCCGTCCTGACGCTGCCCGAGCTGCGCCGCCTGATCCGCCGCCGGGTGCCCGACGTCGTCATGCTCAACTGCACCGCCCGGGTGACCGACGCCCTGGGCGACATCCTGCCGACGGGGCGGCGCAGGCCCGTGGTGGTCACCACCCTGCCCGGGCCCGCCCTGCCCGCCGGGGAGCACGAGTGGCTCCACCGGGCCCGCGCGGACCTGCTGGTCCTGCACAGCCTGCGGGAGGTCGCGGCGTTCTCCGAGCTGGGCGAGAAGCTCGGGGTGGGCACCGGGGTCGCCCTGGCGGGGCTGCCGCTGCCCGCGGCCCGCGAGAGCCGCCGGGGGCGCCCGCACCGGGTCGTGTTCGCCGCCCAGGACCGGGCCCCGGGCACCGCGCGGCAGCGCGAGCGCATCCTGGAGGCGCTGGCGGACCTGGCCGAGAGCCGTCCCGACCTGGAGGTCGTGGTGTGTCCGGGCGAACGGCGGACCGAGGCGCCGGGCAGCGACTACGCCGAGCTGTGGCGCGGCCTGGTCACCGCCGGGCGGGTCCACGACCACACGGTGCTCTTCCGCCCCGGGCCGGTGGCCGACCAGCTGGACCGGGCCCGCGGCCTGGTCACCGTCGGCTCCCCGGCCGCCCTGGAGGCCCTCGCTTTGGACGTCCCGGTGATCATCCTGGGCGACGTCGGCGAGGACCCGGGGGCGACGGTGTTCCAGGACGGTGGCGTCTTCGGGACCCTCGACGACCTGCGCGCCCTGCGCTTCCGGGCGCCCTACCCGGCCTGGGCGCGGGAGAACCACTTCCACCCGCCGCAGCGGGAGGACTGGACCCGCCGCCTGGCGGCGCTGGTGCACCGGGCCCGGCTGGGCGACCTCCCGGCCCGCCCGGCCCTGCTCGACGCGGGGGTGCACCGCCGCGCCCGCCGCCGGGTGCTGGCCGACCTGGGCGCCGCCCCGTCCCTGCTCCGGCAGGGCCCCCGCGCCCAGTGGTCGGCCCCCTGAACGCCCGAGGGGCCGCCGGACGCGGGTCCGGCGGCCCCTGCCGCCCTGCGGGCGGGCCCGTCAGCCGGCGGCGGCCTCCTCGACGCCGTCGATGAGCGTGGAGGTGCGGTCGGCGAGGGTGGCGTCGGCGACCGGGGCGTCCGGCAGCGCCTCCAGCAGCAGCGGCTCCAGCAGGACCGACAGCGACGACGAGAACGCGAACGAGAAGTGGTTGTCGTCGTAGTAGGCCAGCTGGTTGCCGATCACCCCCGGGCACTCCCGGTCGCCGCACAGGTAGCCGGTCATGTCCACGGCCCGCACGTTGCCCGGCAGGCGCCCCGCCTCGGCGGCGGCCGCCAGCGGTGACGAGTCGGCCAGGGTGTACCCCCGGTCCTGGGCGCAGTGGCCTCCGCGGTCGACACAGTCGGCCACGTCGAACGAGAAGCGGGGGGTGTCGCGGACGGCGACCACGTCGACGCCGAGCCCCTCCAGCCACTCCCACCGCCGCACGAACCCGTCGGGCACGTGCTCCTGCGACCCGTCGCCCTGCTGGGACAGCGTGCCCAGGGAGAACACCGCGTCCGGGGCCGTCCGCTCGATCTCCTGGGCGACCTGCGCGTTCCAGGTGGCGCACTCCTCGTACACCCGGCCCTCGAGCTCCTGCTCCGCGGCGCTGAACTGGCAGGCGTTCTTGGTCATGATGACCAGCCGCCAGCCGTGGTGCTCGGCGATCGGCCGCAGCGCCTGGAACCAGTGGCGGGCGTGCGAGCTGCCGGTGAGGACCAGGGTGTACTCCGAGTCCACGTCGCCGAACTCGCAGGAGATCAGCTCGGTGGAGGGGATGGTCACGTTGCACTCGCTGGTCTGCGCGATGGTGTCCTGCTTGACCGTGGTGGTGTCCGGGTACACCGGCAGCGGCGGCAGGTTCGCCGCCAGGTCCGGGCTCAGGTGCACGGCGGCGCCGGGGTAGGCGGTCGGGTCCTGGCTGAGCCGGGCGCGCACCTCCCGCTCGTGCTCGATGCCCGCGCCCCAGGCCAGGGAGCCGACCAGGACCGGGACGGCGAACAGCACGCCCGCGGCCAGCGACCACGACGGGGTCCGCCGGTCGCGCAGCACCCGGTCGATGCCGCCCTCCAGGATCCACGAGGTGGCCAGGGCGGCGGCCAGGGACGCGCCCAGCACCATCAGGCCGCCGGTGAACGACGGCCGCACCCGGTCCGTGACCTCCAGGTAGAAGACCAGCACCGGCCAGTGCCACAGGAACAGCGGGAACGAGTGCCGGCCCAGCCACACCAGCGGGCGCAGGCCCAGCAGCCGCCCGGCGGACCACCGCCCGGGCGCCTCCCCGGCGCCCGCGGCCAGGACGAGGGCTGCCGCCAGCACCGGCCACAGCGAGGCGGCCCCGGGGTAGGGGAGCGAGTCCCCGATGACCGCGCCGCAGGCGACGAGGGCGATCAGCCCGATCCAGCCCGCCGCCAGGCGCAGCGCGCGGGGCAGCCGCAGGAAGGGCAGGAACAGGGCCAGCAGGCCGCCCAGCGCGGGCTCCCACAGGCGGGCGCCCGTGTCGAAGTAGGCCCAGGTCGGCTCGGTGGCGGTGATCCACAGCGAGTACCCGAACGACAGGGCGAACACCGCGGCGGCGGTGCCCACCGCGGCGGCCCGCACCCGAACGCCCAGCCGCGCGGCCACCAGGGCCGCGAGGGTGAGCAGCAGCGGCCACAGCAGGTAGAACTGCCCCTGCACGCCCAGCGACCAGAAGTGCTGGACGGGGCTGGAGGAGGAGTCCCGCGCCATGTAGTCGACCGAGCCCAGCGCCAGGTGCCAGTTGGCGTGGTACAGCGCCGCGGCCTGCACGTCGGCGATGACGGCCGTCCAGGACGAGCGCGGCATGAACAGGAACGCCCCGGCCAGCACCGCCGCGAGCACCACCGCCCCGGCGGGGAAGAGCCGCCGGACGGTGCGGCTCCAGAACGCGCCGACGCCGATGCGGCCGTCGCGCTCCAGCGCCCGCACCATCGACCCCGTGACGAGGAAGCCGGTGAGCAGCAGGAAGACGTCGACGCCGCCGGAGACCGTGCCGAACCAGATGTGGTAGACGGCGATGAGGACCGCGGCGACCGCGCGGAGCCCCTCGATGTCGTCGCGGCGCCGGGACACGGGCGCGCGCAGGGTGTTGAGCACGGGGCTCTGGACAGAAGAGGACAAGGGTGTGCCTTGGGCTCGGTGAAGGTGGGGCAGGGGGCGGCGGCCGTGGTCCGGGCGCGCGGCTGGGCGCCGGAGGGATGACGGCGCCCGGGGAATGCCCTGCCGCTTCAGTATCCGGGGGCTTTGTCCGGATCTGGCCATAAAAGGGTTGACGTTGTCCAGTCGAGATGAAATCTGTGTCGCGGCGTAGCCCTGAGCTGCGGAAACAGTGTCCCAGTTCACATGCCCGGCCCTCGGCGGCCCCGCGGCGACATGTGCCTTTTGTAAACGTATGGGGTTTTTATGGCAACCCGTTTGCCAGAACCGGCGTCCTGATCACAGCCGACCGGCACGACAGGAGGGCACCCATGGCGCCGCACTTCGAGGAGGACGAGTACGAGGAGGGGGAGGAGCACTTCTACGACGACGAGGGCACCTTCGGAGTACTCGCACCACTGGACGCCGACGACCCCGACGGCGGCTGGTGACCCCCGAACGGACGAGGGGCCCCGGACCGTGCAGGTCCGGGGCCCCGTTCGTCGGCGTCGGGCTCAGCCGCGCCCGTTCAGCATGCGGTCGACCACGCGGACCGTGGCCCGTCCGTCCGACGGGTCGCAGAAGTCGCGCACGAACTCCTCGTACCGCTCCCGGTACTCCTCCACGATCCCGTCGAGGTCCTTCAGCGCCGCGATCAGCTCCTCGGACGTCTTGAGCAGCGGCCCCGGGGCCTTCTCGCCCAGGTCGAAGTAGAACCCGCGCAGCGTGTCCCGGTAGTGCTCCAGGTCGTAGGTGTAGAACAGCATCGGCCGGCCCGAGTGGGCGAAGTCGAAGAACGCCGACGAGTAGTCGGTGACCAGGACGTCCGCGATCAGGTAGAGGTCGGCGATGTCCGGGTACTTGGTCACGTCCCAGACGAACCCCTGGCCCGCCCCGGGGATGCTGTCCAGGACCTTGGGGTGCTTGCGGAACAGCAGCACGTGGTCCTCGCCCAGCTCCTCCCGCAGCGCGGGCAGGTCGATCTGGAGGTCCAGCTTGAACCGCTTGCCGCCGTAGCGCTGGTCGTCCCGCCAGGTCGGCGCGTACAGCACCACGCGCTTGCCCTCCGGCAGCCCCAGGGCCTGGCGGACCCGCTTGGCGCGCACGTCCCGGTCGGGGGCGTGGAAGACGTCGTTGCGCGGGTAGCCCGACTCCAGGATCTCCGCCTCGCAGCTGAAGGCGTTGCGCATGATCGGGGTCGAGAACGTGTTCGGCGACACCAGGAAGTCCCACTGGCGCGACATGTGCGGCAGGTTCGCGATGTAGGCCCGGTTGGCCTTGGGCGTGCCCAGCAGGTCGGCGCCGATCTTCTTGAGCGGGGTGCCGTGCCAGGTCTGGACGACGGTCTGCCCCTCCCGGCGCAGGAACCAGTCCGGCATCTTCACGTTGGTCACGATGTAGCGGTAGCGGGCCAGGGCCTCGTACCACTCCCGGCTGGAGTAGTCCACGCCGGTGACCCCCTCGGGCAGGGCGACCTGGCCGTCCCGCACCGTCCACACGTGTTCCACATCGACGCCGCGCCGGGCCAGCTCCTCGTACACCGCGCGCGGGGAGTCGGAGAACTGCGAGCCGGTGAAGCTCGTGTAGAGCACCGCCTCGCGCAGCGGCTCCTCCCGGCGCGCCCGCAGGTACTCCTCGCGCAGCAGCCGCTGCCGGTAGGCGCCCTTCTCCTCCAGCGTCAGCATGCTGTCCGGGGCCAGGAAGACGCGGTCGTGGAACCTCCGGTCCACCGTGTACCCGCGGTGCTTCCCGGCGTGCCGCAGGGGCAGCGAGCCGATGAGGGCGGGGCTGATCTTGACGGGGACGTCCTCGTGGTGGTCCCACCGGTCGGCCGCCCGCAGCGAGAGGTACCAGCGGCCCTGGCGCAGCGGCAGCAGGGCGCCGAAGAAGTCCTGGTGGTCGGGGTCGATCACGGCCTCGAACCGCCCGTCCCCGATGGTGACGGGGACCCGGATCTCCTCGAACCGCTCGCCGTGCCGCAGCACCAGCACGCGGTCCCGGGACGGCCCCGTGTAGGTGCCGGACAGGTGCAGCATGCCCTGCTCCCAGCGCAGCGCCTCCACCACGGGCTGGCGCACCCGGTCGTGCAGGACCAGGCGGCCCTCGGCACTGGCGCCCACCGAGATCTCGCGGTCGTCGCCCACGGGGTGCGCCCCGGTCACGGACCCGTCCAGGACGGTGACGGGGGACCGGTCCCGGCCGGTCACCGTGCGCACGCGCAGCTCTCGGGTGGCCCCGGTGGACACCCGCAGGGCGTCCAGCGGGACGCGCGCCGAGGTGCCGTCGACCGGGTGCTCCGTCTCCACCTCGGTGCCGTCCTCGGTGCGGGAGACGACCAGCCGGTCCACCGGCGCGGAGAGGTCCAGCACGAGGTCGTCGCCCTCGCGCCGGTGGCCGCGCAGCTCGGCGCGGAGCGGCTCGACCCGGAACTCCAGGCGCTTCTTGGTGAACCCGCTCACCCACAGGGTGCGGTCGTCCAGGCCGCGGGCGTGCGCGTGCCCCGCGGTGCCGACCTCGCCGGCGGCGAGGCCGCCCCTGCGGGCCCGGCCGAACGCCCACACCGCCAGCGTCAGCGACCACGTGCCCGGTTCCCAGCCGGCACCCGAGCGCAGCCGCGCGGGGTCGACCACGATCTCGAACCCGGAGCCGTCGTAGCAGTGCAGGCCCTGCTTGGAGTGCAGGGTCGCCAGCGGCTCCCGCCGGTGCACCGTCTTCAGGGGCACCCGCTTGCGGGACCCCTTCCGGGTCAGCCAGGCCAGCACCGGCAGGCGGGGGCGGCCCGGGACGGGGACGTTGAGCACGTGCGCGTAGCCGCGCAGGACCAGGACGCCGTTCTCCCACACCATCTCGGTCAGCCGGGTGACCAGCGGGATCTCCTTGTCGGAGAGCCCGGCCACCTCCTTGGGCAGGATACCGGGGGCCACCCCGGGGACCTCCAGCACCGGGGACAGCAGTCCCCGCACGTGGAAGGCCCCGGGGTTGTCGCGCTCGAACCGCACCAGGGCGACGGCCTCGTCCCAGCGCCGGTGGGCGGTCAGCCACAGCCTGCTCCGGGTCAGGGGGGGAAGGGAGGCCAGGGCGCCCGCGGGCAGGCCGTCGACGAAGGAGCGGGCGGCCTCGCCCGCCCGGTCCCGCTCCTCCTGGTCCGACTCGGGGAGGTAGCGGATCAGCCGCTGCAGGTCGTCGGGCACCGACGTCTTCGCTGCCATGGGCAGAGTTGTTCCTTCCGGGTGGTCACACGGCGACGGACGTGCTGTCCGACTCCGCGGAGTCCAGCGGCCGCAGTTCGGCGGCGCGTTCGTAGAGGTCGTCCACGGCGGCGGTGAAGCGGCTCATGGAGCTGGTGTCCGACGGTCCGAGCAGGTAGGTGCGCAGCTCCCGGCGGCGCTCCTCCATCTCGTCGGCGCCGTCCAGGTGCACGGCGGCCAGGGCGGTGTCCAGCCCGGTGCCGTCGGGGTCGAGCAGGTAGGCCGCGCTCGACGTGGGGTGCTTGACGCGGAACTCGTCGTGCGTGATGCCCTCGCAGTTGGTGATCGCGTAGGGCTTCTCGGTGGCGACGAAGTCGGCCACCACGCTGGAGATGTCGCTGATGAGCAGGTCGGCCTGGTTGAAGCAGGAGTACAGCGACGGCCGCGGGCCCTGGATGACCAGGTGCGCGGTGTCGGGCTGGCCCTCCCAGTACACCCGGTGCCACTCCTCGGTGAGGGCGGCCAGCTCCTCGATGAGCGCGGGGTCGGCCTTGCCCTCCTCGCGCGAGTTGTGGGCCTCGTCGGTGGCGCCCCGGTCGTCGTCGAAGGCGGCCAGGCGGCGGTCGAGCGCCGCCAGCTCGCGGGTGTCCCGCTCGCTGTGGCCGGCGGCCTTGTTCGCGGCCTCCAGCAGCGCGACGATCTTCTGGTGGGCGCGGCGCGCCCGGCCCGAGCGGATGCCGGTGAACGGGTGCGGCTTGTACAGGACGCGTACCCGCGGTTCGGCCTTGAGCAGGCCCGCGATGAGGGCGGGGCCGGCGTCGATCAGGGAGGTGTTGCCGGGTTCGTCGGTCCATCCCTCCCAGGTGGGCGCGTAGAGCACGGTCCGGACGGCGTTGGGCGCGGTGTCGGTGCGGATCGAGTCCAGCTGGGGGCGGCCCACCTCGACGACCTCGTCGGTGCGCACGCCCACCTGGGCGCGCACGTACCGGTCCAGCCCGGCCCGGCCCGCGGTCCACACCTCGTCGTAGACCTTGCTGAACGGGTTGACGCTGGCGATCTTGTCGCTGTCGCCGTGGCCGATGAACACGTGCTTGATCATCGGGTTGCGCAGCATGTGGATGTTCTTGCCGGTGTTGGCCGGGTACAGGGCCACCCGCGCCGGGCCGAAGTCCAGCGCCATCAGGTCGGTCGAGGTCGGGACGCACAGCACCGGGACGGCGGTCGGCGCCAGCTGGGCGGCGATGGCGCGCTCGCGCAGCACGATGATCCCGCGCCGGGGCAGCCGGGCCATGGTGTCCAGCCACATGTTCACCTGGTAGGTGGAGTCGGCCGAACCGGAGAAGTACAGGATGACCTCGGGCCGGTAGGAGTCCAGCCAGGACTGGGTGAACTCCATGACCCGCTCGGGGGAGGGGATGGCGCGGGCGCGCCGGATGTGCCAGGCCAGCATCAGCAGCCCGAGGACGGTGATGCCCAGGGTCAGCACGGCGCCGGCCGCCACGATCCACGCCGAGCCGAGCGCCACGTACCCCACGACGCCGAACACCAGGAAGGCGTCCAGCGGCAGCAGCCGGCTCATGGGCTCGCGCACCAGGGGCATCGGCGGGCTGTCGGGGATGTTCAGCGCGGTCAGGTCGATGTTGCGGGTGACGATCGGCAGCTTGCGCTCCACGCGCAGCAGCCGGGCGGCGATGCCGGCCACGAGCTGGAGGCCGAAGAGCAGCAGGAACGCCAGCAGGACCATGCCGATGCCGGTGGAGGTGGCGCTGGTCGTGGTGATGAGCAGGCCCAGGACGAGCAGCTGGCGCAGCAGCGCGCGGGGGGTGATGCCCAGCCGGATCTGCTGGATCAGCTTGGCGAGCTCGTGCATCCGGTGCAGCAGCAGCGCGTCCATGGCGTAGCTGCCGATCGCGCCGATCGCGAAGACCCACCACGACTCGGTGATGACACCCGCGAGCATGACCAGGTAGGTGAGGCCGAGCAGGGCCGCTCCGAAGAGGGTCTCCCGGCTCAGTTCGCGGAGCTTGTTCACTTGGCGCCCCCGGTGGCGCCGATGCCCGGCAGGTCCTCGCGGCGGACGTCGACGACGTGGCCGGTGAGGTCGGACAGCAGCACGTCCAGCGAGGTGACGGCCACCTTCTCGGCGCTGAGCAGCGTCCCGGCGGGCTCCTCGCCGAACGCCTTGACCCGCATGGGCGTCTGGGTGCGCTCGGGGTTGATGCAGTTGATGCGCACGCCGTCCTCGGACCACTCGTCGGCCAGGGCCTGGGTCAGGTTGACCGTGGCGGCCTTGGTGGAGGAGTACAGGCTGTACTCGCCGCGTCCGCGCGTGTAGGAGCTGGAGGTGTACAGGAGCAGCTGGCCCTTGGTCTGGGCGAGGTAGGGGAAGGCGGCGCGCGCGATGTGCACCGGGGCCAGGTAGTTGACCCGCAGCGCCTCCTCGATGACGGCGTCGTCGGTCTGGTCGAGGCGGCCGATGCGCAGCACCCCGGCGGTGTTGACGACGTAGTCGATGCGGCCGGTGGCGCTGTGCGCCTGCTCCAGGGCCCCGGCGATGTCGGCAGGGTTGGCCACGTCGGTGCGGGTGGCGCTGCGCGAGTAGCGGAAGACCCGGGCGCCGTGCTTCTCCGCCAGGTCGGCGATCCCGGCGCCGATCCCGTAGCTGCCGCCGAACACGACCACCGTCCTGCCGACGAGCCGTGCGGCGTAGTCCTCTTCGGTGAACTCCGGGGTGGCGGCCGAGGAGAGCTGGAAGAGCTTGTCGGCGATGAAGATGTCGACCGGCTGGGTCACCTTCATGTTCTGCTCTTCGCCGGCGACCACGTGGATCGGCACGTCCGGGGTGTAGCGCAGGACGACGGTGCAGTCGTCGGTGGCCTCGAAGCCCGGGTCCGCCCACGCCTTGGCGTAGGCGTCGCGGATGGCGGACAGGCGGAAGCCCTGCGGGGTCTGGCCGCGGCGCAGCCGGGCGCGGGTGGGGACGTCGGTGATGACGTCGTCGTCCACCTCGATGATGGTGTCCGAGGACGGAATGGCCACGTCCACGGCCCGGTAGGTCTCCAGGGCGGTGACGCAGTCGTCGATGACCCGCTGGGAGAGCAGGGGCCGGACCGCGTCGTGGAAGAGCACGTTGGTGTTCTCCGCCGAGTAGTGCGACAGGGCGTCCAGGGCGAGCTGGGTGGTGGCGTTGCGTGAGGTCCCGCCCGGCAGTACCCGGGCCACCTTGGTGAGCCCGGCCTTGCGCACGATCTCCTCGGCGTCGTTGACGAAGCCGGGGTTCATCATCACGAGGACCTCGTCCACGCGCGGAGCCTGCTCGAAGATCTCCAGGGTGTGTTCCAGGATCGTCTTCCCGGCGATCTTCAGCAGCTGCTTGGGCGTCGCCAGACCGATTCGCTGACCGCTGCCACCGGCCAGGACGATGGCGACGGTTCTGGTCACGGGACGGGCGACGGGCTCGGTGGCATGACTGGGCAAGCTGGACTCCGGTGAGGGAAAAGAGCGGGTGTTCCCGCAGGTGATGGGCGGTGGAGTCGGTCTCGGTTCGACTCTGATACGTCCAGGACCAGACTCTACGGGCAGATAAAGGACGTTTTAACAGGATATGGGGTTTACCTAGGGTTAGTCGGTTGGTTGACTCACCAAGGGGGATCGGTTCGCAAAGGATTTCCGAGAAGTCATCTGGTCGGGGGACAGGGATTCGCGGAGGCGGGGCCCGGTGTCACGGAACACGTCGGGGGACGTGCTCCGCACCCGGGCCCTCCGCCGTCGGCCCTGCTCAGGAGGGCGCCCCCGTCTCCCGGGGGCGCAGCGCCTCCCGGAGGCGCGGCGGGACGGCGTCCCCGCCGCTCGCCGGCGGCCCCTCCGCGAATCCGCCGGGACCGTCCCCGCGGAACGGGTCGGCCGGGACCGGCTCGGCGAAGGTGCCGAGCGGGAAGTCCCGCAGACCCCGCTCGTAGAGGTCGTCCACGGCCGCGGAGAACCGGGTCTGGGCGTCCGGCTCGTCCGGTCCCAGCAGGTACTCCTTGAGGACCTCCCGGCGGCGGGCCATGGCGTCGCCCGCCGGTTCCCGGGCGGCCGCCAGGACCTCGTCCAGCCCGGCCAGGCCCGGGCGCAGCAGGTACCCGGCCCCCGCGGACGGGTACTGCGCGCGGAACTCGTCGTCGGCGGTGTCCCACAGGTCCGCGATGGCGTAGGGCTTGCCGCTCGCGATGAAGTCGGCCACCACGCTGGAGATGTCGCTGACCATCGCGTCCGACTCGTTGAAGCACGAGAACAGGGTCGGGAACGGGTCGGTGACCACGTGGTGGCGCAGCGGCCCCGCCGACGTCCAGTACAGGTCGTGCCACTGCCGCAGCAGGTCCCGGTACCCGGCCAGGTCGCCCGGGGTCAGGCTCCGCTCCGAGGACTCCCGCCGGAAGTGCTCGATCCGCGCCCGCAGCTCCGCCAGCCGCCGCTCGGCCTCCGGGGGCACCGGGTCCAGGCGGCGGTTGTGCGCGGTGATCGCCTCCACGATCCGCCGGTGCGCCGCCGCGGCGAGGGGGGACCGCTTGCCCAGCAGCGGGTGCGGCTTGTAGATGAGCCGGACCGGTCCGCCGCCGGCCAGCAGCCGCTCCACCAGCTCCACGCCGACGGTGTCGGCCGAGGTCAGGTAGTTGTTGTCGTCCACGCCCTCCCAGGTGGGCGCGTAGATCACGGTGGGCACCGACCGCTCGGCCGCCGACCTCGGACCCTCGACCACGTCCAGCTGGGGGCGGCCCACCTCCACCACGTCGCGGTCGTCGATGGCGTGCCGGACCCTGCGGTAGCGCTCGCGTCCGCCGCGGCCGGCCACCCAGATCTCGTCGAAGATCCGGCTGACCCGGTTGCTGCTGGGCAGCTTGTCGCTGTCGCCGTGCCCGACGAACACGTGCTTGATCTCGGCGCGCTGCACCAGGTGGATGTTCTTGCCCGCGTTGCCCGGGTACAGGGCCACCCGCACCGTGGACAGGTCCAGGGCGGCCAGGTCGTCGGCGCGCGGGACGCACACGACCGGCAGCGGGGTCGGCTCCAGGTGCGGCAGGTTGGCGTGCTCGCGGAACACCACCAGGGCCCGCCGGTCCAGCCGCTCCACGGCCTCCAGCCACATGTTGGCCTGGTAGACGCCGTTCTGGCTGCCCACGCCGAACGTGAAGTACAGGACCACCTCGGGCCGGTACGCGCGCAGCCGCTCGTTGACCTCCTCGATGACCTCGGCGTCGGAGGGGAAGCGCAGGTGCGCCAGGAGCGTCGGCACGGTGGCCAGCGCCAGCACCAGGACCGCGCCCGCGCTCAGCGCGGCACCGCCGACCGCGAGCCATTCCGGCCCGCCGGCCAGGTGCGCCACACCGCCCGCCACCAGGGCGAAGTCGGCGAGGAACACGCGGTTCATCGGCAGCTCGCGCACGAACCGGGGGACCTGCGGCAGGTTCAGCGCCGACAGGTCCAGGTTGCGGGTCCGCACCGGCAGCCGGGAGCGGCGCAGGATCTGCATCCGCATCAGGTCGTAGCCCAGGGACAGCACGAAGAACGCGGCCAGCCCCGCGAACGTCGACCAGTAGGCCGGGGTGCCGATCGCCCCCACGGACACGTACAGCGCGATCAGGAGGATCTGCCGCAGCAGCATCCGCACGGTGAGCCCCACCCGAATGCGGCTGAGCACCTTGGTCAGCACGGTGACGCGCTGGGCGACCATCCACTCGGTGGTGTACAGGACCAGGGCCAGCACCCCGAACACCCAGACCTGTGCCATGGCCACCTCGACGGCCTGGAGCAGGAAGGAGAGCCCCATGGCCGCAAGGACGGCCAGCGCGGTGCCGTTCACCCCCAGATGGCGGAGCCGGTTCACTTCGCCCCCTCCGTTCGGCGCGCCCGGGCGGCGGCCACCGGGTCCTCGCGGCGGACGTCGACGACGTGGCCGGTGAGGTCGGACAGCAGCACGTCCAGGGAGGTGCGGGCCACCTTCTCGGCGCTGAGCAGGGTGCCCGAGGGCTCCTCGCCGAACGCCTTCACCCGCATAGGGGTGCGGGTGCGCTCGGGGTTGATGCAGTTGATGCGCACGCCGTCCTCGGACCACTCGTCGGCCAGGGCCTGGGTCAGGTTGACGGTCGCCGCCTTGGTGGAGGAGTACAGGCTGTACTCGGCCCGGCCCCGGGTGTAGGAGCTGGAGGTGTACAGGAGCAGCTGGCCCTTGGTCTGGGCGAGGTACGGGAAGGCCGCCCGGGCGATGTGCACCGGGGCCAGGTAGTTGACCCGCAGCGCCTCCTCGATCGCCTCCGGGCCGGTGGCGTCCAGCCGTCCGATGCGCAGCACCCCGGCGGTGTTGACCACGTGGTCGATGCGGCCGGTGGCGCTGTGCGCCTGCTCCAGGGCGGCGGCGACCTGTGCGGGATCGGCCACGTCGGTGCGGGTGGCGCTGCGCGAGTAGCGGAAGACCCGGGCGCCGTGCTTCTCCGCCAGGTCGGCGACCTCGGCGCCGATGCCGTGGCTGCCGCCGAAGACCACCACGGTCCGCCCGCCGAGCAGTCGGTCGCGGTCCTGGTCGGTGAACTCGGGGGTGTCCGCCGAGGAGAGCTGGAAGAGCTTGTCGGCGATGAAGATGTCGACCGGCTGGGTCACCTTCATGTTCTGCTCCTCGCCGGCGACCACGTGGATCGGGGTGCCGGGGGAGTAGCGCAGGACGACGGTGCAGTCGTCGGTGGCCTCGAAGTCCGGGTCGGCCCAGGCGCGCTCGTAGGCGTCGCGGATGGCGGACAGGCGGAAGCCCTGCGGGGTCTGGCCGCGGCGCAGCCGGGCGCGGGTGGGGACGTCGGTGATGACGTCGTCGTCCACCTCGATGACGGTGTCCGAGGAGGGGATCGCCACGTCCACGGCCCGGTAGGTCTCCAGGGCGGTGACGCAGTCGTCGATGACCCGCTGGGAGAGCAGGGGCCGGACCGCGTCGTGGAACAGCAGGTTGGTGGTGTCGGCGGGCAGGTGCGACAGGGCGTCCAGGGCGAGCCGGGTGGTGGCGTTGCGTGAGGTCCCGCCCGGCAGCACCCGGGTCACCTTCGTGAACCCGGCCTTGCGCACGATGGCCTCGGCGTCGTTGACGAAGCCGGGGTTCATCATCACGATGACCTCGTCCACGCGCGGGGCCTGCTCGAAGACGTCGAGCGTGTGCTCCAGGATCGTCTTCCCGGCGATCTTCAGGAGCTGCTTGGGCGTCGCCAGGCCGATGCGCTGGCCGCTGCCGCCGGCCAGGACGACCGCGACCGTCCTTGTGGCGGGCGCCGGCCGTGGAAAGGTACTGCTCTCAGGCAAGGTCGTCTCCCTCTTCGTGAAGAGTTGGGGGATGTACTGCCCGACCTTGGGGGAAACGTGCGGGTTCCGGGCACGGAGGCCGAGGGGCGCGGGCCGCCCCGGCGGGGCGCGCGCCGTTCGTCGTAGATCGGTTCGCTGTTCCTATCGCCTTAACCCGTTGTTCGGGTTCCGGTGTGAATGGGACGAAGATCCCTGCCGGCGGGTTGACCGCCTCCGTAGGAGGTTTTCGTCGCGCCGGGTCGCCCCCGCCGGGCACTGTCCGAAGAGAACCCCTGTTGACCTGGTCGGATGCCGGAGAGGACATTCTGGTTCTCGACGGTACCCGCGCCCGGGCACTGGTCACGACCGGATAACGCATGCTCCGCGTCACGATGACACCGGACCCGGCGGCCCGGAACGGCGCGGGGGCCGCACCGTGCGGTGCGGCCCCCGTGGGAGCGGATCGGGGCGGTGCCGGGCGGGTCAGGCGCCCGGCTTCTCCGGTTCGCCCTGCTCCGGCCGGTCGTCGCCGTCGGCGGCCGTGACCGTGGCCTCACCGCCGTCCCCGGCGCGGACCGGCGCCACGAGGTTCAACACCCAGTACAGGAGGAAGGACGCCACCAGCCCGACCACCCAGCCGTAGTCGGCCAGCGGGGACAGCAGCGGGATCAGCCCGTCCTCCGGGAACGGGCCGAGCCTGGCGCCGGTCTCCGCGTCCACGCCCGAGTGGGAGCCGCCCACGGCCAGCAGGGTGCCGACGCCGAACGCGGCCAGCGCCCGCCAGTTCCAGCCGCCGCCGTACCAGTACCGCGACCCGCGCCGGTACAGGCCGGGCAGGTCCAGCCGGGTCCGGTGCACCAGCCAGTAGTCGGCCAGCAGGATGCCCGCCACCGTGCCCAGGACGCCGCCGACGGTGCCCAGCCAGGTGAAGATGTAGACGCTCTCGTTCTCCAGCAGCTTCCACGGGAAGATGAGCACGCCCAGGAAGCAGGTGATGATCGCCCCGGTGCGGAAACCGATCAGGCGCGGCGCGAGGTTGGCCAGGTCGTAGGCCGGGCCCACCAGGTTCGCGGCGATGTTGGTGGACACCGTCGCCAGCAGCACGATGAAGATCGCGAACAGCAGGCCCAGGCCGCTGCCCATCTGCGCCACGATGTCGATCGGGTTCCACAGCGGCTCGCCGTACACGGCGGCGGTGCCCGCCGTCACCATGACGGCCAGCAGCGAGAACAGCGTCATCGTGGTGGGCAGGCCCAGCGACTGGCCCAGCACCTGCGCGCGCTGGGAGTCGGAGAACCGGGTGAAGTCGCTGATGTTCAGGGTCAGCGTCGCCCAGTAGCCGATGACGCCCATGAGCGAGGGGAAGAACAGGGCCCAGAACGACGGCCCCCAGTCCAGACCGTCCGGGTCGCCCGCGAGCATGACGCCCGGGCCGCCGGCCTCCGCGGCCATCCACACCAGCAGGGCCACACCGCCGACGATCATCAGCGGGGCCGCCCACACCTGCACCCTGCGGACGCCCTCCATGCCCCACAGGACGATGGCCACCTGGGCCACCCAGAAGACGGCGAAGGACAGCCACAGGGTCCACGGGTTGCCGCCGATCGCGGCGGCGTCCAGCCAGCCCTCGCCGAACAGCCGCCCGGCGAGCACGTGCACGCCCTGGCCGCCCACCCAGGTCTGGATGCCGAACCAGCCGCAGGCGACGGCGCCGCGCAGCAGCGCCGGGAGGTTGGCGCCGCGCAGGCCGAAGGAGGCGCGGGCGAACACCGGGAAGGGGATGCCGTACTTGGCGCCCGCGTGGCCGGTCAGCACCATCGGCAGCAGCACGATGACGTTGCCCAGGACCACGCACAGGATCGCCTGGCGCCAGTCCATGCCCGCGGCGATCAGGCCGCTGGCCAGGGTCCAGGCGGGGATGCTCACCGACATGCTCACCCACAGGGCGGTGAAGCTGCCGGTGCCCCAGGTGCGCCGGGACATCGGCACCGGCTGGAGGTCCTCGTTGACGTAGGGGCTCTCGGGCATGGACACGCCCTCGGCCAGGGAGACGCGGCCGTCGGGGTGGGTGACGGCTCTCGGTTCCGGGGAGGGTGGGGCTTGGGTCACGGGGCACCTGATTCTTCGGTGGTACGGGGGATCGGGGAGTGGGCGCGGCGGGGCGTGCGGGGGTCGCGGACCCGTTTCGGGCCGTCGAACATCCTCGCACGTCACCGCGGGTGCGGCGGCGGCCGGTGGTGGCCGCCGCCGCACCCGTCCCGGCAGTGTGCGCGCCCCGTGTGACTTCCGTGTTCCGGCCGGGTCAGATCCCGGACACGGCGGGGACCACGTCGCGCCCGTAGGCGTCGATGACCCCGTCCACGTCGTCGTGCATCGCGTAGACCGCGAACTGGTCCACGCCCACCGCGCGCAGCCGCTCCAGCTTGGCCACGTGCTCCTTCACAGGGCCCAGCAGGCAGAACCGGTCCACCACGCTGTCGGGGACGAACGCGGTGTCGGGGTTGTCCGCCCGGCCGTGGTGGCTGTAGTCGTAGCCCTGCCGGGCCTCGATGTAGTCGGTCAGCTCCTGGGGGACCGCCCCCGTGTGCCCGTACCGCGCCACCAGGTCGGCGACGTGGTTGCCCACCATTCCGCCGAACCAGCGGCACTGCTCGCGCGCGTGCGCCAGGCCCTGCGCCGACCCGTCGGTGACGTAGGCCGGTGCGGCCACGCACACCGTGATCTCCGCGGGGTCGCGGCCCGCGTCGGCCGCGGCCGCCCGCACGGCCTTGACCATCCACTCCGTCAGGTACGGGTCGGCCAGCTGGAGGATGAACCCGTCGGCCTGCCGCCCCACCAGCTCCAGGGCCTTGGGGCCGTAGGCGCCCATCCAGACCGGCAGCGACCCGTCGCGCACCCACGGGAGGCGGAAGGACGCCCCGTCCACGTCCGCCTCCCGGCCCTCGGCCAGGTCCTTGATCGCGGTCATGGCCCTGGAGAGGCGGGCCAGGGTGGCGGGGCTGCGCCCGGCCACCCGCATCGCGGAGTCGCCGCGGCCGATCCCGCACACCGTCCGGTTGCCGAACATGTCGTTCAGGGTCGCGAACAGGGAGGCCGTGACCTCCCAGGTGCGGGTGCCCGGGTTGGTCACCATCGGACCCACCACGAGGTTCTCGGTGCGCTCCAGGACGCGGCTGTAGATGACGAACGGCTCCTGCCACAGCACCACCGAGTCGAACGTCCACCCGTGGGTGAAGCCGAGCCGGTCGGCCCGCGCCATCCGGTCCACCAGCAGGTCGGCGGGCGGGTCGGTCTGGAGGACGAGTCCGATGTCCATGTGCTCTCCTCTCAGATCTCAGATCAGGTACCGGCAGGTGCCGCGGGACAGGTAGCGGCCGTGCCCGGCCGCGCCGAGGTACTCGCCGCCGTCCACGACGACCCGGCCGCGGGAGATCACGGTGCGGGCCCGGCCCGTCACCCGCCTGCCCTCGTACGCGGAGTAGTCCACGTTCATGTGGTGGGTTCGCGCGGAGATGACGTGCTCGGCGTTCGGGTCGTAGACCACGATGTCGGCGTCGGCGCCCGGGGCGATGGTGCCCTTGCGCGGGTAGAGCCCGAACATGCGCGCCGGGGTGGCGCAGGCCAGCTCGATCCACCGGCGGCGGTCGATGTGGCCGTCCAGGACCGCCTGGTGCAGCAGGTCCATCCGGTTCTCCACCCCGGGCAGGCCGTTGGGGATCTTGGAGAAGTCGCCCCGGCCCAGCTCCTTCTGCCCGGTGAAGCAGAACGGGCAGTGGTCGGTGGAGACCACGGACAGGTCGTTGGTCCGCAGCGCCCGCCACAGCAGCTCCTGGTGCTCCTCGGGCCGCAGCGGGGTCGAGCACACGTACTTGGCGCCCTCGAAGCCGGGCCGGGCCAGGTCGTCCGCGGACAGGAACAGGTACTGAGGACAGGTCTCGCCGAACACGTTGAGCCCCATGTCGCGCGCGCGGGCCAGCTCCTGGACCGCCTCGCCCGCCGACACGTGCACCACGTACAGCGGGGCCCCGGCCACCCGGGCCAGCTGGATGGCGCGGTGGGTGGCCTCGGACTCCAGCAGGGCCTTGCGGACCTCGCCGTGGTAGCGGGGGTCGGTCCGGCCGGCCGCCAGCGCCTGCTCGACGAGCACGTCGATGGCGATGCCGTTCTCGGCGTGCATCATGGTCAGCGCGCCGTTGGCGGCGCCGCGCTGCATGGCCCGCAGGATCTGCCCGTCGTCGCTGTAGAACACGCCCGGGTAGGCCATGAACATCTTGAACGAGGTGATGCCCTCGTCCACGAGGGCGTCCATCTCCTTCAGCGACGACTCGTTGACGTCGGACAGGATCGCGTGGAACCCGTAGTCGATCGCGCAGTTGCCCTCGGCCTTGGCCATCCAGGCGTCCACCCCGGCACGCACCGGCCGGCCCGGGCTCTGCACCGCGAAGTCGATGATGGTCGTGGTGCCGCCCCAGGCGGCCGCCCGGGTCCCGGTCTCGAAGGTGTCGGAGGCGAAGGTGCCGCCGAACGGCAGCTCCATGTGGGTGTGCGCGTCCACCCCGCCCGGGATGACGTAGTGCCCGGCGGCGTCGACGACCTCGGCGCCGCTCTCCGCCCAGGAGCGGGCGGTGTCGCCGCCGCGCAGCGCCAGGGCGGCCACCGTCCCGTCCTCGACGAGGACGTCGGCCTCCAGTTCGTCGGCGGCGGTGACGACCAGGCCGCCGGTGATGAGGGTGCGTCCCATGGCGTCCCCTAACCCTCGACCAGGGGCCCGTAGGCGTCCGGGCGGCGGTCGCGGTAGAAGGCCCACTGGGTGCGGACCTCGTCGATCAGGTCGAAGTCGAGGTCGCGCACGACCAGCTCGGGCGCGGTGTCGGAGGCGACCTCGCCGACGAACCGCCCGCGCGGGTCCACGAAGTAGCTGGTGCCGTAGAAGTCGTTGTCGCCGTACTCCTCCCGGCCCACCCGGTTGATGGCGGCGACGAAGTACTCGTTGGCGACCGCGGCGGCGGGCTGCTCCAGCTTCCACAGGTACGCGGACAGGCCCCGGCTGGTCGCCGACGGGTTGTACACCAGCTGCGCCCCGGCCAGCCCGAGCGCCCGCCAGCCCTCCGGGAAGTGGCGGTCGTAGCAGATGTAGACGCCCACGCGGCCGACGGCGGTGTCGAAGACCGGCCAGCCCAGGTTGCCGGGGCGGAAGTAGTACTTCTCCCAGAACCCCTTGACCTGCGGGATGTGGTGCTTGCGGTACTTGCCCAGGTAGGTGCCGTCGGCGTCGATGACGGCGGCGGTGTTGTAGTAGAACCCGGGCTTCTCGACCTCGAACACGGGCAGCACCATCACCATGTTCAGCTCCCGGGCCAGCTCCCGGAAGCGGGTGACGGTGGGCCCGTCGGGGACGCTCTCGGCCCACCGGTAGTGCTCGGCCTCCTGGACCTGGCAGAAGTAGGGGGCGTTGAACACCTCCTGGAAGCCGATGACGCGCGCCCCCTGGGCGGCGGCGTCGCGCGCGTATTTCTCGTGGGCGGCGAGCATGGAATCGGTGTCGCCGGTCCACTCGGTCTGGACGAGTGCGGAACGGACGATCTGCGGCATGGTTCCCTCGTTCCTCCGTGGCCGTCGCGGTCGGCCCGGAACGGTCGGTGCGTCCGCGTATGCCCTGCTGGCACGCGGGGTGCCGGCAGGGCGGTGCGCTATGAGAATCGCACCATAGAGAGAGGGGAATGGCGGGTCAATATCCGACATCCTTGCGAACAGGATTCCTCCGTGTTGCGCGATTTCGCAAAAACACCCGATGGTGGCCGATGTCCCTTTTTCGGGGTGTAACTATTTGGAGGAAAATCCATGTTTCCACGCTTTCCGGGGAAGGATTTCATACTTCCCTCCACACCCCCGGCGTCCGGCGGACACCCCTAGGGTGAGGGCATGGCACGACTGCTCATCGTTCACCACACCGTCTCCCCGGCCACCCAGGAACTGCTCGACGCGGTGCTGGAGGGGGCGCGCGACGACGAGATCGAGGGCGTGGAGGTCGTCGCCCGGCCGGCGCTGGCGGCCTCGGTCGCCGACACGCTGTCGGCCGACGCCGTCGTCCTGGGGACGCCCGCCAACATCGGGTACATGTCGGGCGCCCTCAAGTACTGGTTCGACCTCGTCTACTACCCGGCGCTGTCGGCCGGCCGCTCCGTGCCCTACGCGCTGTACGTGCACGGCAACGACGACACCGCGGGAGCGGTGCGCGCGGTGGAGGGCGCCGCCAAGGGCATGGGCTGGGCCCGCCACCGGCCGCCGGTCTCCGTCACCGGGGCCCCGGCCGCGGCCGACCGCGACGCCTGCCGGGAGCTGGGCGCCGTCACCGCCCTGGCCGCCCTGGGCATGTAGAGGGCCCCGCCCCGCGCGCCGCGCGGACCGGGGCCCGAAGCCGCCGTGGTGCGCGCCCGCCCCTGCCGGGCGGGCGCCGCGTCCTACTGGACGGGCACCACGATCGGCTCCTCCATGCCGAAGGAGGGGTCGTAGCTCACCTCGACCACGGTCACCTCGCCCGCGACCGCGACCTGGCCGCTGACCTGGTCGCCCGGCGCCAGGTCCGCGGCCTCCAGCTGGGTGATGTCGGCGAAGAGCTCCCAGTCGACGACCTCGGTGCCGTCGTCCAGGATGAAGGTGAAGTACAGCGGGTTGATCGACAGCGGCTCGCTGGAGTTGTTCACGAACGTCACGTCGAGAGCCGTGTAGGTCTCGTTGGGGTCGAGGGTGCCGCTCACGGTGCCGGCGTTGGTCGCCGTCAGCGTGACACCGTCCTCGGCCGGGGCCTCGACGGGGGCGTCGCCGCCGCCCTCCTCGCCGCCGCCCGGCTCGGTGGTCTCCGTCGTCGTGGGGGAGGTGGTCGTGGTGCCGCTGTCGTCGCCGCCGGAGGAGGACATCGCGATGACCACGATGATCACCACCGCGATCACGACCAGGACCAGGCAGCCCGCGCCCACGCCGATGCCGACCTTGGCGCCGGTGGACATGCCCTGCTTCTGCTGCGGGGCGCCCGTCGAGCCGTAGGGGTCGTAGGGCGCGCCGGGGCCGCCGTAGGGCTGCTGGCCGCCGGACGGGTCCCCGTAGGAGGGCTGGCCCCCGGTCGGGGCGCCGTAGGACGGCTGACCGCCGGTGTGGTCCCCGTAGGGCGGCTGGCCGCCGGTGGGACCGTACGGGGGCTGCCCGCCGGGAGGGCCGTAGGGCGGCTGGCCGCCCGGGGGCTGACCGCCGTACGGGGGCTGGGGACCTGACGGGTCGTTGGGGTAGGACATCGTGAGTGCTCCGGTTCTCGGATGCGGGACGGCGTGCGCCGCGGAAGGATGCGTCGTGTACCTCGAACGGAACACACGCGGTGGCGGAGGGTGCACCGCCCGCGCACGGGCGGCGGGGCTGGGGGCCGCCCTGTGACCCTACCCTCACCGTCGCATCGGATGGTGTCCGGTACTCGAACGGTTCGCGCGGGGGCCGGTGGCCTTCGCCACGGAAAGCCCTGATGGGGCCGCCCGGCCTTGGTAACTTGCGGCTATGCGCACGGACTACCACCCCACCCCCACCGAGGTCGTGGCCTCCTGGATCCCCCACGACGCCCGCTGGCACGAGGCGGCCCGGGCGGCCGCCGCCGCCGGCTCCGACGAGCTGCGCCGCTACGTCACCGGGCTCGTCCACGAGCAGCGTGACGGGGACCGCGAGCTCGGCGACGAGTACGACCTGCGCTCCATCGGCGCGGTCGTGGAGGACATGGGCGTCGGCGGCCTGGCCGCGGTGGAGTGGAACAAGGTCCGCGACGCCCTGCTGCTGCCCCTCACCAAGAGGATCTAGGACTCCTCCTCGGGGTGGCACTCCAGGCAGTCGGTCCCGCAGGGGTAGTTGATCATCGACATGGACCGGCAGCGCACGCACATCCGGCGCCTGCCGCCCGGCGGGTCGTGCCGCCAACGGTGGCGTCCCGCCCGGCAGATCCCCGAGGGCTTCATCGCGGTGTCATCGCGGACTGCGCTCATGCCCGCACCGTAGCGGAACCCGCTCCCACCCGGAAGCGGTTCGGGGGAGGGCCGTGCCGTGCGGTCCGCCGGTCGTACTACCGTGTGTCGTAGAACGCGCCGCCCACCTGGGCGGACGGGAGGGGCGGGAGGAGGCGCCGTGGTCGAGTGGCTGACCATGACCATTCAGATGGCTTCCCTGGCGATGGCCGGGTGGTGCCTCGTGTCGACCTTCCGCGACCAGCCCATGCTCGTCCCGCACCTGGTCGGCATGGGGGTCCTGTGGCTGCTGGTGATCGGCCAGGCCGTGGCCACCGTCGCCGCCATGGTGGGCGGGGAGCGGCCCGCCGAGACGGCGATGTTCGTCTCCTACCTGGCCACCGTGGTCCTGCTGCCGCCCGCCTGCGCCGTGTGGGGGTTCATGGAGCGCAGCAAGTGGGGCCCCGCCGTCATCGCGTTCGCCTGCCTGATCCTGCCCGTCCTGTTCGTCCGCCTCGAACAGCTCTGGAGCCCCGTTGCCTGACACCGCCCCGGCCTCCGACGCCGCGAAGACCCTGCGCACCGGCCCCGGCCGCCTGCTGGTGGCCGTCTACGGCGTGTTCGCCCTCGCCGCCACCGCGCGGGGCGCCTACCAGCTGGCCACCAGGTTCGACGAGGCCCCGGTCGCCTACCTGCTGTCGGTGCTCGCCGGGGTGATCTACCTCGTCGCCGCCGTCGGCCTGGCCCGCGCCGGGCGGACCTCCCGCCGGGTCGCCCTGGTCTCGTGCAGCGTCGAGATGGTCGGCGTCCTGGTCGTGGGCGCGGCGAGCCTGCTCCTGCCCGGGGTCTTCCCCGACGACACCGTCTGGTCCGGGTTCGGCAGCGGCTACTTCTTCATCCCCCTGGTCCTGCCCGCCCTGGGCCTGTGGTGGATCCTGCACGTGCACCGCCTGGACCGCGACTGACCCCGCCCGGGCCGTGACCCGGGCGTGACCCCACCGCTACCCTGGGCCCATGTCAGAGCCCCTTCCCCTGCCGGTGGCCGTCTCGGCCGACTGGCTCCAAGAGAACCTCGACCGTGTGGTCGTGGTCGACTCCCGGTGGTACCTGGACGGCCGCTCCGGCCGCGACGCCTACCTCGCCGGACACCTCCCCGGAGCGGTGTTCGCCGACGTGGACGCCGACCTGGCCGCCCCGGCGAGCCCCGAGGGCGGGCGGCACCCGCTCCCCGCCGCCGCCGACTTCGCCCGCACCCTGGGACGCCTGGGCATCGGCGACCACTCCCGGGTGGTCGTCTACGACGACGCCGGGGGATCCGTCGCCGCCCGCCTGGTCTGGATGCTCCGCGTCCTGGGCACCCCCGCCGCGTTCCTCGACGGCGGCCTGCGGACCTGGACGGGGCCGCTGGAGGAGGGGGAGCACGTCGCCGAGCCCGCGCACCGCACCCCCCAGCACTGGCCCGCCGACCGGGTCGTGCACACCGACACCGTCCGGGCCGCGGCGGGCGAGCCCGGCCAGCTGGTCATCGACGCCCGCGCGTACGGCCGCTACACCGGTGAGCAGCCCGCGCCGGTGGACGCCCGGCCCGGCCACGTCCCCGGCGCCCGCAGCGCCGAGTGGACCGGCAACCTCGGCCCCGACGGCCTGCTGGCCGCCCCGGAGGAGCTGCGCGAGCGCTTCGCCGCCCTGGGCGCCGACGACGCCGTCACCATCACCGCCTACTGCGGGTCCGGGGTCACCGCCTGCCACGACCTGCTCGCCCTGGAGCACGCGGGCTACACCGCCCCCCGCCTCTACCCCGGCTCCTGGAGCCTGTGGGGCGGCGACGACTCCCTGCCCGTCGAGACCGGGGACCCCGCCGCCGGCTAGCCGGGCCATCAGGTGTTCCGGGAGGCCGTCCGCGCACACGGGCGGCCTCTTCGGCGTGTCCGGATCCGGCCGGGAACCTCCCGGCCGGTGCACGCGTCTGACCAGCCAGTAGGATTGCCCGGCCCGGGGTCGGGTCGATGACGAGGCTCCCCCCACGCGAAAGAGGAACAGTGGCCATCGAAATCGTGCTCCTGGTGATCGCCGCCCTTGCGGTGGCGGTCGCCGCCATCGCCCTCGCCGTGCGCGCCGCACGGCGCAGCAGCACCCCGCCCCCGCAGCCCCCGCCCACCCCCAAGGACCCCTTCGCCGACACCGGGGACAGCACCTCCGGCGACCCCCGGAGCCTCAAGGCCGGCGACATGATCGACTGGGGCACCGAACGCACCTGGATCCGCGGCACCCTGCGCCTGTCCCAGGGCGGCTACGTCTGGGCCGAGCACTTCCTGGAGGTCGAGGGCGGCAAGCGCTGGCTCTCCACCGAGGAGGACCCCGACCTGGAGATGGCCCTGTGGACCGGGCGCCCCGACCTCGACCTGACCCCCCACGGCAAGAAGATCGAACTCGAGGGCACCACCTACCACCTCGAGGAGAAGGGCAGCGGCTCCTACCGCTCCGAGGGCACCACCGGCCTCAAGGCCGAGGGCGGCTTCGACTACGCCGACTACGAGGCCGCGGACGGCAGCCTGCTCTCCTTCGAGCGCTTCGACCACGGCCCCTGGGAGGTCAGCACCGGCACCAAGGTCGCCGAGGGCACCTTCACCATCTACCCGGGGAGCTGATCCACCCCATGCGAGTCGGCATCAGCGCACCCTTCGTCGACACCCGGGCCGACGACCTGGTCTGGGCGCTCGGGCACCCGTTGATCGACCCCCTCGCCGTCCGCTCCCTGCGGGTCGGCGGCGCCGGGGTCGAGCTGCGCGTGCTCGGCGCCTCCCACCAGGTCGTCGTCACGTCGGCGGCGGGCGTCCTGGTGGAGACCGTGGCCTGCCTGCCGGGAGTGGACGGCGCCCTGCCGGGCAGTGCCGAGCGCTCCCACGGGACGGGCCGGTACCGGTTCGACTCGCGGGTGGAGAACCTCACCCGCACCGGACTCGCCCGCCGGGTCGACGACCTCCACCGCGAGGTCGCCGACGACCCCGGCGGCCTCCTCGTCGCCTTCCCCGGCGACCCGTTGGCCGTGACCGCGCTGCACCTGGACCCCGGTGGCGCACACGGTGACGGGAACCCGCTCCACTGGCGCACCTGGCACGTCTACCCCCAGAGCGGAGAACTCGTGACCACCCACTCCACCGTGTCCGCCCACCCATGCGGAGAGACCAGATGACCCACCAGCACGGCCACGCAGAGCCGGCGAAGAACAACAAGACCGTGGTCACGCTGTTCGTGGTGATCGGCGGTATCGTGCTGCTGCTCATCCTGCTGGCGGCCTGCGACAACAGCTCCAACAACACCTACTGCCCCGACGACGACTACGTCTCCGACCCCGCCTACGACGACGACGAGTGCGAGCAGTCGTCCTCCGGCACCTCCGGGGGCGGCGGGTTCTTCTTCTTCGGCGGGACCAGCAGCAGGTACGACGACGGCTACCGCGGCGGCTCCAGCGGTTCCAGCGGGGGCAGCGGCTTCCGCGGCGGCGGCAGCGGCTTCGGCAAGTGACCCATCCGACCAGAACCGAACCCCCCATCCCCTAACGAGACCGGACAATGAACGAGATCCTCTTCAACAGCCTCGCGGCCCTCGCCTACGCCGGGGTCGGCGTGGTCGTCCTCGCGGTCGGCTACCTGCTCATCGACCTGCTCACCCCGGGCAAGCTGCACAAGCTCATCTGGGAGGAGCGCAACCCCAACGCGGTCATCCTGGTGTCGGCCAACACCCTGGGCGTGGCCGTCATCGTCACCACGGCCATCCTCTCCAGCGACTCGGAGATCGGCCTGGGCGCCGGCCTGCTGTCCACCGCCGTGTACGGGCTGATCGGCCTGGGCGTGATGGCCCTGGCCTTCGTGCTCATCGACCTGCTCATCCCGGCCAAGATCGCCCACATGATCAGCAACCCCGAACCGCACCCCGCGACCTGGGTGAGCGCCTCCGCCCACCTCGCGATCGCGGCGGTCGTCGCCGCCGCACTGACCTGACGGCGGCGCGCCCCCTCGCGGGGCCCGTCCGGCCCCGCCCGTAGAGAAAGCAGCACCCCATCGTGATCGAGTCACCGGCCCCGCAGCGGCCCCGACTTCCGGTACCGCCGCGGGTGGCCCGGTTCCTCGTCCTGACCGCGGTGTTCGTGTGCGCCGCCTGCGGCCTGGTGTACGAGCTGGCCCTGGTCGCCATCGGCAGCTACCTGCTGGGCGACACCATCACCCAGGCCTCCGTGGTCCTGTCGGTGATGGTGTTCGCCATGGGCATCGGGTCGCTGCTGTCCAAGCGCTTCCAGGGCAGCCCGGCCGTGTCGTTCGCGGTCATCGAGGGCCTGCTGTCGCTGGTGGGCGGCCTGTCGGTGCTGCTGCTGTACGGGGCGTTCGCGTGGTTCTCCGCCTACCAGCCCGCCCTGGTGTTCCTGGCGTTCGCCATCGGCGTGCTCATCGGCATGGAGATCCCCCTGCTGATGACGCTCATCCAGCGCATCCGCAGGCAGGACGCGTCGGAGGCGGTCGCCGACCTCTTCGCCGCCGACTACGTGGGCGGCCTCATCGGCGGTCTGGCGTTCCCGTTCCTGCTGCTGCCGCTGCTGGGCCTGCCCAAGGGCGCGCTGGCGGTGGGCGCGCTCAACGCGGTGGTGGGCATGGCCGTGGTGCTGTGGCTGTTCCGCGCCGAGCTGTCGCGCCGCGCGTACGCGGGGCTGGCGGTGGGCCTGGCCTTCATCCTCGGCTTCCTGGGCCTGGCGTACCTGTACGCCGACCGGTTCGAGGTGGACGCGCGCCAGGCCATGTACCGGGACCCGATCGTGCACGCCGAGCGCACCGCCTACCAGGAGATCGTGCTCACCCGCTCGATCGACGGCCGGGACGTCCGGCTGTTCCTCAACGGCGACCTGCAGTTCTCCACCCTGGACGAATACCGCTACCACGAGGCGCTGATCCACCCGGCGATGGCCGGCCCGCACGAGGACGTCCTGGTGCTGGGCGGCGGCGACGGGCTGGCGCTGCGCGAGATCCTCGCCTACGAGGACGTGGAGTCGGTGACCCTGGTGGACCTGGACCCGGCGGTGATCGAGCTGGCCTCCAGCGAGCCGGTCATCACCGAGCTCAACGAGGACTCCTTCCGGGACCCGCGGGTGGAGGTGGTCAACGCCGACGCCTTCCAGTGGCTGCGCGAAAACCGCGGCGACTTCGACGTGATCGTCGCCGACCTGCCCGACGGCCAGGACGTGGGCCCGTCCAAGCTGTACTCGGTGGAGTTCTACTCCCTGGCCCGCCACTCCCTGGCCGACGGCGGGCGGATGGTGGTGCAGGCCGGGTCGCCGTTCTTCGCCCCGGACGCCTACTGGAGCGTGGGCCGCTCCCTGGAGGAGGCGGGCCTGTTCGGCACCCCCTACAACGTGGACGTGCCCTCGTTCGGGAACTGGGGCTTCTACCTGACGTCCGTGCGGAGCGCCCCGGAACTGGACATCCCCGAGGACGCGCCGCCGCTGCGCTTCCTGGACGAGGCCCTGCTGGAGGCCGCCCAGGTCTTCCCGCGGGACCGCCGCGAGGACGGGGAGGTCGAGGCGTCCACGCTCATGCACCCGCGCATCATCGCCTACCACCAGGGCGCCTGGCGCGGCTACTAGCCGTCCCTTCCGGGCTGGTGCTCCGGTGCCTTCCACCGCCCGCCCGTCACCCGCCATCACCCACCGGTCACCCGCCACCACCCTCGACGGACGGCCTGCGGCCGACGGGCCTCCCACGGGCGGCCGGTGCCCAGGGGCCCGTGTGCCGGTCCGGCGCTCCGGCCCGGGCGCACCCGGGCCGGAGCGGACCGACACCGCGCAGCCTCACGTGTCGGGCCGGTGGGCGGCCGCGCGGTGGTCTGCGGGGGCGGGCACGGGAGACGTCCCGTGACCGGACCCATCCTGTCCCACCGCGGGATGGGGGCGCGTACGCCGCGCCGCCCCGGGCAATCCCTTACCCCGCCCTACCGACCCTTTTCCCGACACACCGCACGAACCGCCGCATAACGTCAGCTGTCGAAGCCCATGCCCAGCGCGTCCAGGGTCCGCAGCCACAGGTTGCGCCTGCCCTCGTTGCGGTCGGCGGCGGCGGTGGCCCGCAGCGTCAGGCCGATGCCGATCGAGCGCACCGGCTCGGGCGGGAACGGCAGCGGCTTCTCCCGCACCATCCGCAGCCGGGTCCGCTCGGTGTCCAGCCCGTCGAGCCGGTCCAGCATCACCTGGGCGCCGAACCGCGTCGCCCCCACGCCCAGCCCGGTGTACCCGGCGGCGTAGGCCAGCCTGCCCCCGTACCCGGTCCCGAAGAACGCCGAGAACCGGCTGCACGTGTCGATCACCCCGCCCCAGGAATGGGTGAAGCGCACCCCCGCCAGCTGCGGGAACGTCTCGAAGAAGTGCTCGGCGAGCGTCCGGAACGTCTCCGGCCGCTGGTCGTACTCCGGCCGCACCTTCCCGCCGTAGTGGTGGACCGCGTCGTACCCGCCCCACAGGATCCGGTCGTCCGCGGTCAGCCGGTAGTAGTGGAAGAAGTTCGCCGCGTCCCCCACCCCCTGGCGCCCCCTCCACCCCAGCGACTCCATCTGCGCCCCGTTCAGCGGCTCGGTCATCAGCGCGTAGTCGTACACCGGGGCCAGGTAGTGCTTGAGCCGCCGCAGCGGCCCGGGGAAGGCACCGGTGCCCCAGGCCACCCGGGGCGCGTGCACCGACCCGCCGCGCGCCTCCAGCCGCAGCCCCGCCGGGGTGGACCGGATCGCCCGCACGGGGGTGTTCTCGAAGATCCGCACCCCCAGTCGCAGGCACGCCGCCCGCAGCCCCCAGGCCAGCTTGGCGGGGTGCAGCATCGCCACCCCGTCGGGCTCGTACAGCGCCCCCACGTAGGTGGGGGAGTCGATCTCGGCCCGGGTCCGCGCGGCGTCCCACACCTCGGCCCGGTGCCCCAGGGCGGTGATCGCCGCGGCGGACTCCGCGAACCCCTCGGCCTGCCAGGGCGCGGTGGCCACCAGCAGCTCGCCGGTGCGCTCGAACTCGCAGTCGATCCCGTACTTCTCCACCGCCTCGCCGATGGCGTCCAGGTTGGCGTACCCCTGGCGCTCCAGCTCCGCGATCTCCTCCGGCCACCGCTCGGCGCCGTTGTCGTACCCGTGGGTGAGGCTGGCGGCGCAGAACCCGCCGTTGCGCCCGGAGGCCGCCCACCCGGCGGTGCGCGCCTCCACCAGGACCACGTCCCGGCCGGGGTCGCGCTCCTTGGCGATGAGCGCCGTCCACAGCCCGCTGAACCCGCCGCCGACCACGGCCAGGTCGGCGAAGGCGTCGCCCTCCAGCGCCGGGGCGGCCTCGGGCACATCGTGCCCGGGCACGTCGGGATCGAGCCAGAAGACCCGGGGGCGGGCGCCCTTCAGCGCCTCGCGGGCCCCTGCGGTGACCGCGTCGGCCATGGGTATCACACACTTTTCGTCGGTCGTGGGAAAGGACTCGGATACGGAACGGGGCACCGGCCGGGCGAGAGCGCCCGACCGGTGCCCCGGGGACGGACGTCAGGCCCGGCGCCTGGCCGCGATGATGTTGATGACGGCCATGGTGAGCCCGACCGCGAACAACAGCGTGCCCATGACGTTCACCTGCGGGGGGATTCCGACGCGCGTGGCGCCCCAGATCCACAGGGGGAACGTGTTCACGTCGCCGCTCACGAACGTGGTGATGATGTAGTCGTCGATGGACAGGGCGAACGCCAGCAGCCCGCCCGCCATCACCGCGGGGAACAGCATCGGCAGCGTCACCAGCCGGAACGTCTCCCACGGCCCGGCGCCCAGGTCGCGAGCGGCCTCCTCCAGGCTCGGGTCCAGGGTGATCACCCGCGCCCGCACCGTGATGGCGACGAACGACACGCAGAACATCACGTGCGCGATGACCGTCGTCCAGTACCCGGTGGTGATGTTCAGCATCAGGAACGTGGACAGCAGGGCCGCGCCCAGCACCACCTCGGGCGCGCTGATCGCCGCGAACATCACCAGGTTGGTGAGCTGCTTGCCGCGGAACGTGAACCGCCCCAGCGCGATCCCCAGCAGGGTGCCCAGCGCCCCGGCGATGACCATCGTCAGCAGCGCGATGGTCACCGAGTTGAACATCGCCTCGTTGAGGTCGGGGTAGGCGAACGCGTTCGCGTACCACTCCAGGGTGAACCCCTGCCAGGTGATGTTGTGCCGGCCGGCCGGGTCGTTGAAGCTGAACACGATCATGAACAGGATCGGCGCGAACAGCCAGGCCAGCACGGCCCACGTGTACCAGCGGCCCCAGTCGGTCCGGCGCCGGACCGCGGGTGCGGGGGGCCGCGGCGCGGAGCCGGTCCGGCCCTCGGTCTCGAACGTGGCGCTCACGACGTGTGCACCTCCATGACCCGTTCGGTGCCCAGGGCCCTGGCGTAGCTGAAGATGCCGACGAGCAGCAGCCCCATGAGCACGAAGGTGATCGACGCGGCGATCGGGTAGTTGTTGTTGACCAGGTACTGGGTCCGGATGACGTTGCCGATCATCGTGTTGTGCGTGCCGCCCAGCACCGACGCGTTGACGTAGTCGGCGCTGGTCGGGATGAAGGTCATCAGCACGCCGGCGAACACGCCCGGCAGCGACACCGGCAGGATCACGTGCGCGAACGCCCGCAGCCGGTTCGAGTACAGGTCGTGCGCCGCCTCCACCAGGTGCGGGTCCATCCGCTCCAGCACGGCGTAGATCGGCAGCACCATGAACGGCAGGAAGTTGTAGGCCAGCCCCAGGATCACGGCGGGCGCCGTGTTGAGCACCGCGAACCCGTCCGGGAGCAGCCCCAGGTCCTTGAGGGGCCCCAGCACCACGCCGTTGTCGGACAGGAAGAACCGCCACGAGATCGTCCGCAGCACGAACGACACGAAGAACGGCAGCAGGAGCAGTAGCAGGTACGTGGACTTGTAGGCACCGCCGCGGAAGGCGATCCAGTAGGCCATCGGGTAGCCGACGGCGATGCACACCAGGGTGGCGCAGCCGCCGTAGAACAGGGAGCGCAGGATCTGCTCCCAGTAGGTCCCGATGGCTTCGGCGTAGTTGCCCACCTCGAAGGTCTGCTGGAAGCCGGTGATCACGTTGCCCGTGGTCAGCGACAGCGACAGCATCCCGCCGATGGGGACCACGAAGAACAGCGCCAACCAGGTCCACGCCGGGAGCACCAGCACGTAGGGCGTCAGCTTGCGGTTTCTCATGGGGAGACTCGGGATCGCTCGGTGTCAGCTCTGCGTGACGGCCTGGAACAGGGACGAGAACCCGTCCTGCTCCTCGGTCGGCAGGACGACGAAGTTGTGCAGCCTCTGGTAGTCCTCCTCGGTGGGGAACACCAGGGGGCTCTCGGCCATCTCGGTCAGCGCCGCGCCGCGGTCGCTGTCGCCCTCGGCCGCCGCCCACTCCAGCATGACCTCCTGGGCGTGGGGGACCGGGGAGATGTAGGCGATGTACTCGGTGAGGCCGGTGGCGATCTCCGGCTCGTACAGGAAGTTCATCAGCTCGATCGCGTCCACCGGGGCCTGGGTGGTGTACGGGATCATGAGGTTGTCGGTCCACAGGGTGGCGCCCTCCTCGGGGATGACGAACTTCAGGTTCGTCCCCTCCTCGGAGTTCTGCTGGTAGATGTCGCCGGACCAGGCCATGGTGATCCACAGGTCGCCGTTGGTGAGCGGCTGGATGAAGTCCTGGTCGTAGTAGGCGCGCACGATGCCGGAGTCGCGCTGCTCGCGGAGCCTGTCGGCGGCCGCCTCCCAGTCCGCGGAGGTGGAGTCGGCCGGTGTGACGCCGGTGGCCAGCAGACCGAAGTTGGCGATCTCCTGGGGGTCGGAGAACATGCCGACCTTGCCCTCGAAGGCCGGGTCCCACAGGTCCTGGACGCTGGTGATCTCCCGGTCGATGAACTCGGGGTTGTACGCGATGCCGGTGATGCCGGAGGCGTAGGGGACCGTGTACTTGTTGCCCGGGTCGAAGGCGCTGTTCTTGTAGATCTCGCCCGCGTACTCGGCGAAGTTCGGCAGCTGCGAGTGGTCGAGCTGGATCAGGTACCCCAGCTCGATGAGCTTGGCCAGCTCGAACCCGTTGGGCAGCACGATCAGGTCGTAGCCGAGGTCGTCCTCGCTGGCGAGCTTGGGCTGGATCTGGCCGAAGAACGAGGCCGCCTCCTGCACGTCCTCCTTGTACTCGACCTCGATGCCGGTGGCCTCGGTGAACTGCTGGATCTGGGTGCGCTCGGAGTCCATGTACAGCGGCCAGTTGGCCCAGCGCAGGTTGCCGGTGCGCTCCTTGCCCTCCCAGAAGTTCGCGTCGGCGGCGGGGTCGCGCTGCTGGCCCCCGACCCCGCACGCGGACAGGGCGAGGGCGGCGGCCGCCGCTCCGCCGGCCTGGAGGGTGCGCCGCCGGGTCAGGCCGGGCGGCCCGAGGGGGCTGCGGCGTGCCCGGGTGAGGCCGCGGAGGAGTGCGGGGTCGATGCCGGCGCGCGAGCGGTTGTTCATGGGTCGTTCCTTGGTCTTCCGGTGTTCCGCCGGGGAGAGCGGGGGGTTCGTGGCCGGTGGCGCCGGTCCCGGTCGGCGCCTCGGGGGAGTGGGGGCCGCAGAGGTCAGGCCAGCAGGGGGTAGGAGTGGTGGGCGGGCCAGGACAGCCACACGCGGTCGCCGCGGTCGGCGGCCAGGGTGGAGTCGGAGGAGTTCTGCAGGTACACCGTGACGGTCTCGCCGCCGCCGATGTCCACCTGGTAGTGGGTGGCCGACCCCAGGTAGACGGTCTCGGTGACGGTGCCGGGAACGGCGCTGACACCCTCGTCCGGCCGTTCGGCGCCGATGCGGATCTTCTCCGGGCGCACGGTCAGGCAGACCGCGGATCCGGCCGCCTCCGACCCCTGCGCGGCCAGCGCCGCGGGCAGCTCCGCGAGCAGGGCGGTGGCGCCGTCGGCGACCTCCACCCGCCACGCGCCGTCGGCCCCGCCGAGCACCGTGCCCTTGATGAGGTTGCTGGTGCCGATGAAGTCGGCCACGAACCGGGTGGCCGGCCGCTCGTACACCTGCGCCGGGGTGCCCAGCTGCTCGACCCGGCCGTGGTTCATCACCGCGATCCGGTCGGACATGGTCAGCGCCTCCCCCTGGTCGTGGGTGACGTAGACGAAGGTGATGCCGACCTCGCGCTGGATGCGCTTGAGCTCCACCTGCATCGCCTGGCGGAGCTTGAGGTCCAGGGCGCCCAGGGGCTCGTCGAGCAGCAGGGCGGCGGGCTGGTTGACCAGGGCGCGGGCCAGGGCCACCCGCTGCTGCTGCCCGCCGGAGAGCTGGGACGGCCGGTGCTTGGCCCGGTGCCCGAGTTCGACCAGTTCGAGCATCTCGCCGACGCGCCGCCTGATCTCGTCCTTGGCGACGCCCCTGCGCCTGAGGCCGAAGGCGACGTTGTCCGCGACGCTCATGTGCGGGAACAGCGCGTAGCTCTGGAAGACCATGTTGACGTCGCGGCGGTTGGCGGGGACCCCGGTGACGTCCTGCCCGTTGAGCCGGACGACGCCCCGGGTGGGCTCCTCGAAACCCGCGATCATCCTCATGGTGGTGGTCTTGCCGCAGCCGGAGGGGCCCAACAGGGAGAAGAACTCGCCCTGTTCGATGGCCAGGTCGACGCCGTCGACGGCGTTCACGGTCTCGGAGCCGGAGCGGAAGGACTTGGACACCCCCTCCAGGCTGATCGCGGGCTGCCGCGCGGCTGCGGTCTCCACGTCGGGCGTCTCCGGTGCTGTGGTGCTGGTAGTGGCCATGGTGGGGGTGGTCCTGTCGCTTGCTCGTTGCCGTACCGGGAGGCGGCCGGTCCGCCCGGGCGGACCGGCCGGGGCGTGTCACTCGCCGATGTAGCTCATGACGTGCTTGACGCGGGTGTACTCGTCGAAGGAGTACATGGACAGGTCCTTGCCGTACCCCGAGTGCTTGAAGCCGCCGTGCGGCATCTCGGCGGTGATCGGGATGTGGGTGTTGATCCACACGCACCCGAAGTCGAGGCGGCGGGAGACCCGCAGGGCCCGGGCGTGGTCCCTGGTCCACACACTGGAGGCGAGCCCGTACTCCACCGAGTTGGCCCACGCGACCGCGGTGTCCTCATCGGTGAACCTTTGCACCGTGATGACCGGTCCGAAGATCTCGTCGGTGACCAGCTCGTCGCCCTGGCGCAGGCCCGAGACGACGGTCGGGGCGTAGAAGTAGCCCTCGTCGCCCACCCGGGAGCCGCCCGCCAGCACCTCGGCGTGGTCGGGCGCCCGGTCCAGGAAGCCGCTCACCCGCGCCAGCTGGTTGGCGTTGTTGACCGGGCCGAACGCGGCGTCGGCGTTGCTCGGCGGGCCGGTGACGGTGTTGCGGGCCTGCTCGGCCAGGGCGGCGGCCAGGTCGTCGTGGACGCCCGGCGCGGCCAGCACCCGGGTGGCGGCGGTGCAGTCCTGGCCGGCGTTGAAGTACCCCGCCTCGGCGATGCCCGCGGCGGCCCGCTCGATGTCGGCGTCGTCGAAGACGATGACCGGGGCCTTGCCGCCCAGCTCCAGGTGCAGGCGCTTGAGGTCCTTGGACCCGGACTGCGCCACCTCGTACCCGGCCCGGGTGGAGCCGGTGAGGGAGATCAGGCCCGGGACCGGGTGCTCGACCAGGGCGCGGCCGGTGTCGCGGTCGCCCGCGACCACGTTGAACACTCCCGGCGGCAGGAACTCGGCGGCGATCTCCGCCAGCAGCAGGGTGGAGACCGGGGTGGTGTCGGAGGGCTTGAGGACGATGGTGTTGCCCGCGGCCAGGGCGGGGCCGATCTTCCAGGCCGCCATGGCCATCGGGTAGTTCCACGGGGTGATCTGGCCGACGACGCCGATGGGCTCGCGGCGGATCCAGGAGGTGTGGTCGGCGAGGTACTCCCCGGCGGCGCGGCCCTCCAGGTTGCGGGTGGCGCCCGCGAAGAAGCGCAGGGCGTCCAGCACCTGCGCGATCTCCTCGCTCTTGGTGAGCTCGACGGGCTTGCCGCAGTTCCGGACCTCGGCGGCGACGAGTTCGTCCGCGCGCTCCTCCACCCGGTCCGCGAACCTGTTGAGGGCGATCTGCCGTTCGGCGGGGGTCCAGTCGCGCCAGCCCTTCTCGAAGGCGGTGCGGGCGGCCTGGAACGCCGCGTCGACGTCCTCGGCGGTGGAGACCGGGGCGGTGGCGAAGACCTTCCCGGTGGCCGGGTCGACGAGGTCGCTGCGGATCCCGTCGGCCGTGTCCACGTACTCGCCGTTGACGAAGTTGCGCAGGTCTTGGGTCACGGTGCTCTGCTCCCGGGTCGGTCGGGCGCGTCGGTGCGCCGACTGGCTGTTGATGCGCGCGCGCATAGCGCTGTGATCTGTCACACTGCCATCCGGCAACGGCGAGATCAAGATCTGCCAATGGATTCCGTTGTAAAGATTAGATTTCCCAACGGATACTTGACAGAACATGGAACGGTGCGACTATTTCTATTGAGAGGGTCGAGCATGTGACCCCCGGGTCGACCCGAGCGTGGTCCCCGCGTTACCGACGAGCTTGGAGCATCAAGTGGCAGCGCACATGAGTCCTGAGCACCTCCAGCAGGCCGCCAAGGACCACCTGTGGATGCACTTCACGGAGATGGCCGCCTACAACGACGCCGACGTCCCCGTCATCAGCCGCGGCGAGGGCGTGTACGTCTACGACGACAAGGGCAAGCGGTACCTCGACGGGCTCGCGGGACTCTTCGTCAGCCAGGTCGGCCACGGCCGCGCCGAGATCGCCGACGCCATCGCCGAGCAGGCCCGCGAACTGGCGTACTTCCCCATCTGGACGTACGCGCACCCCAAGGCCGTCGAGCTCGCCGAGCGGATCGCCTCCCTGGCGCCCGGCGACCTGAACCGCGTCTTCTTCACCACCAGCGGCTCCGAGGCCGTGGAGTCCGCCTGGAAGCTGGCCCGCCAGTACTTCAAGGCGATCGGCGAACCCACCCGGCACAAGGTGATCAGCCGGCGCATCGCCTACCACGGCACCAGCATGGGCGCCCTGTCCATCACCGGCCTCCAGGGCATCAAGACCCCGTTCGAGCCGCTGGTCCCCAGCACCCTCCAGGTGCCGAACACCAACTTCTACCGGGCGCCCCGGCACGGCGACGACATCGAGGCGTTCGGCCGCTGGGCCGCCGACCAGATCGAGGAGGCGATCGTCCAGAACGACCCGGACACCATCGCCGCGGTCTACGTGGAGCCCGTCCAGAACTCCGGCGGCTGCTTCCCGCCGCCGCCCGGGTACCTCCGGCGGGTCCGCGAGATTTGCGACCGGTACGGCGTGCTCATGGTGTCCGACGAGGTCATCTGCGCGTTCGGCCGCCTGGGCGAGTACTTCGGCGCCACCAGGTACGGCTACGTGCCGGACATGATCACCTTCGCCAAGGGCGCCACCAGCGGGTACGTCCCGCTGGGCGGCATGATCGCCCGCGAGAAGCTCATGGAGCCGTTCAAGGAGAAGGGGTCCTCCTTCCTGCACGGCATCACCTTCGCCGGCCACCCGGTGGCGGCCGCGGCGGCGCTGGCCAACCTCGACCTGTTCGAGAGCGAGGGCATCCTCGACAACGTCCGCCGCAACGCCCCGGTGTTCCGGGCGACCCTGGAGAAGCTGCTGGACCTGCCGATCGTGGGCGACGTGCGCGGCGACGGGTACTTCTACGGCATCGAGCTGGTGAAGGACAAGGAGACCAAGGAGACGTTCAGCGACGAGGAGTCGCACCGCCTCCTCAAGGGCTTCCTGTCGGGCGCGCTGTTCGACGCCGGGCTCATCTGCCGCGCCGACGACCGAGGCGAGCCGGTCATCCAGCTCTCCCCGCCGCTCACCTGCGGCCCGGAGCACTTCGTGGAGATCGAGTCGATCCTGCGCAAGGTCCTCACCGAGGCCTGGGACCGGCTGTAGGCCCCCGCCCCTCCCCGCGGACGCCCCCCGTTCCCCTCGGGCGGGGGGCGTCCCCGTGCCCGCCACCGGCGCGGGGAGCGGCGGCCTTCGCGTGCGGGGCCGTCCGCCGACAGGCGGCGGGGGTGTTCCCGTGCGGGGCGGCCGCGGGTGCCTGGTGCGGAGCCCCCGGGTACCACCGGAACCGCGGTGCCCGTCCGGCGCGGGGGCCCGGGCCAGGGGGCACCCGGGCCGGGACGACGACGGGGCGGCCGCGAGTGGCGCCCGGGGTCAGGCGGGCCAGGTGAAGACGTCGGCCTCGGCGGACACCATGTGGGCGTCGGACTGGCCGAACTGGATCACCCGCACCCCCACCCAGCCGCCCTCGGGGACGGTGCCCTTCCACGAGTACGCGAACCGGCCCCGGCCGATGGCGTGCACGGCGCTGCCCGCCGGCCGCTCGGAGAGCGCGCCGCCGCCCGCGTCGAACTCGACCGCGCGCAGCTGCACCTCGGTACCCGGGGTGACCCCCATCAGGGTCACCCCCACCGAAAGGTCGTAGCGCCCCTCCAGCGCCAGCACCCGGACGTCCGCCGTCCCGTCCCCGCGGTGGTCGAACCCGATGTCGTGCCAGGTCGCCGGGGCCAGGGTGACGCGGGTGTCCTTCGTGAAACGGTGGTGCTCGGGCATGCGGACTCCTCGGGGCCGGTCGCCGGTCGGGTCCAGCATCCGGCCCCCGGGGTCACCGATCAACCACCCCGCGCCCGTGTCACTTGGGCCAGTAGAAGACCTCGGCGGTGGCCTCCTTGATCCGCGCCGGCCGCTCGCCGTACTGGGCCACGCGCACCCGGACCCGGCGGCCCGCCGCCAGGTTCCCCTTCCACGTGTAGGTGAAGTGCCCGAACCCCGCCGCCTGGAGGGGGGAGTCGATCGGCCGGTTGCGGGCCACCTTCCAGCCGCCGTCCCCGTCCTGCTCGTACTCGGTGGCGCGCAGCTGCACCTCGGTGCCCGCCGGCAGGTCCTCCAGCACCACCCCCACCGACAGGTCGTACAGGGCACCGTCCGGCTCGTCCACACCCACCAGCGAGTACAGCTCCCCGGTGCGCCCGTCGTGGAGCCGGTCGAACTTCAGGGACGTCCACGTCCCGGCGGGAAGCTCCTGGGCGCTGTCCTTCTCGAACCTGCGGTGCCTGGGCATGTCGTCGTCTCCTTCGGATCCGCTCGGGGGCTTGCTGAAGGTGCCGTCCCGGACCATCCGGTAGGCCTTGTCTCCGGGGCAGGAGGTGGCGATGAAGTCCCGGTGCCCCAGGACCTTCCCGGAGATGGAGGTGTCCGGCTCCATCAGCCACTGCCGCAGCTGCCGGACCGCCTCGATCTGCTCCGGGGTGACGGGGTCCTTGGGGCCGGTGGCCAGGGTGACGCTGTAGTGCGAGGAGTTGCCGCCGGGCTGGGCGGCCTGGACGCGGTACAGCCCGCGGCCCTCCAGCACATGGCCGTGCGGGCAGGCCATGAACGAGTTCCCGGTGAAGTAGGCGGTGCCCGCCCGCCGGGCCAGCCAGGTGCCGTCCGGGGTGGTGGGGCACCAGATCCGGCCCGTGTGGCGGACGCGTTCGACCGTGAACCCGTCGGTGCGGGCCGCCACCGCCCTGGGGCTGAAGGTCTGCTCCGCCGACAGCTCCACCCGCCACCCCCCGAGCGGGATGCCGCGCACCGACGCCGTCCGCCCGGCCAGGACCGCCGCGAACCGGAACGCCTCGGCGCCCGCCTCGTCCGGCAGGTCCAGGAACCGGTCGTCCCGGCCGGCCGAGGCCATGACGACCCGCAGGAACAGGTCGAGCTGGGCCCGCGTCAGCGACCTCAGGAACCCGTGCGAGGGCACACCCCCCGGCATCTGCTCGGCCAGCGCCCCCTCGGCGCCCGCCGACAGCCGGAACACCGCCTCCGCCGAGGTGTGCTCCTCCCACCAGGCCACCGCGTCCGGCCGCTCGGGGGCGCCCGCGGCCGCGGCGCCGAACAGGCCGTGCAGCAGGGCGCGCACCCGGGCCGCGTCCTCGGCGCCGCGCCGCAGCGGACGCCGGATCACCGTTCCCGGACCCGGCACCGACCACGCCCAGGCCACCAGCTCCACCAGGGCGTCGGACCACTTGGCCTGGCCGGGCAGGTCCGCGCAGGGGGCGGCGGTGCGGATGCGGTCGCGGACGGTCAGCTCCCCGCTGGTCGTCCAGGCGGGGGCGAACCCGCTGCCGGGCCGCGGGTCGCGACCCGGTCTGCCGGCCCTGCGCTCCACCGGCCAGCGGTGGCCCGGGGTGCTGAGGGAGGAGTGGCCGCGGCCCTCCATGAGGAGGAGCTCGCGCGGCACCGCGGGGAAGACGTTCACCGCCAGCAGGGGCTGCCAGCGGGACAGGCCGGTGGTGTGGTCCAGGGTCAGGACGAGGTCGCCGGGGGCGATGGCGTCGAAGGGGCGCCACCCGTCCTCGGTGAGGATCTGCGTGTCCTCGTCCACGCAGTAGCCGATGTCCGCCCAGCCCCTGCTCGGGCCGGTGTGGAAGCGGCGGGTGCTCTTCCAATAGGCGATGCAGGCCGAGTGGTCCCTGTTCGCGAGGTTCTGGTCGACGCTGTCGTAGTGGACGACCAGGCCGCTCTTGGGATCGGCGTGCCCGGCGGGAGAGGGACCCCAGCCGAGGTCGGACCGGGAGACGTACTTGCTCGGTCGTGGCATGACTCCAGTGTGTCAAGAAGACACTCCGTTGTGTAGCGGAATGGTGATATCCGGTCGGAAAATCCCCCGCGTGGCGCCCCCTGTGCCCCACCGCTCTCATACGGCACGATGGTGCTTCCGCCACCTTCCCGGGAGGTCCGCCCGTGCGCTACGCACACACCGTCGGCGTCGTCCGCGAGGCCGAGGCCGCGCTCATGGCCCGGCTGCCCGGAGGGGCGCTCATGCGCCGCGCCGCCGCCGGCCTCGCGGTGGAATGCGCCCGCCTCCTCCCGCGCGTGTACGGGTCGCGCGTCGTGCTGCTCGTCGGCCCGGGCGACAACGGCGGAGACGCCCTCTACGCGGGCGCCGCCCTGGCCGCCCGGGGAGCCGCCGTCCGCGCCGTCCCGGCCGCCGGACGCGCCCACGAGGGGGGCCTGGCCGCCCTGCGGGCGGCGGGCGGGCGCGTCGTCCCGGCCGACCGCGCCGAGGACACCCTGTTCGACGCCGACCTCATCGTCGACGGCCTGCTCGGTATCGGCGGCCGCGGCGGGCTGCGGCCCCCGTTCGCCGCCCTCGCGGTGCTGGCCGCCAACGCCCCGGCGCCGGTGGTCGCCGTCGACCTGCCCAGCGGGGTGGACGCCGACACCGGCGAGGTGGCCGGGGCCGCCGTCCGCGCCGACGTCACCGTCACGTTCGGCACCCACAAGCCGGGCCTGCTCGTCGACCCGGGGGCCGCCCGCGCGGGGCGCGTGCACCCGGTGGACATCGGCCTGGGGCCCGAGCTGCCGGGCCCGGCCCTGCTGTCCTTCGACGACGCCGACGTCGCCGCGCTGCTCCCCGCCCCGGGGCCGGAGTCCGACAAGTACCGGCGCGGCGTCCTCGCCGTCCGGGCGGGCTCGGCCCCCTACCGGGGCGCCGCCGTCCTCACCGTCGGCGGGGCGCTGCGCACCGGGGTGGGCATGGTCCGCTACGCGGGGGCCGAGCCGGTCGTCGACCAGGTGCTCGCCCGCTGGCCCGAGGTCGTCGCCGAGGTCAACGACCCGCTGAGCAGCACCCGCCTGGACCCGGGCCGGGCCGCGGCGGCCGTCATCGGCCCGGGGCGCGGGACCCGGCCAGGCAACGCCGACGAGCTCCGCGTGGTGCTGGAGAGCGACCTGCCGGTCCTCGCGGACGCCGACGCCATCACGCTCCTGGCCGATGACGCCCTGGCGGACCTGGTGCGCGAGCGCACGGCGCCGACCCTGGTCACCCCGCACGCGGGCGAGCTGTCCCGGCTGCTGGGCACCGACCGCGAGGAGGTGGAGGCGCGGCGCCTGGAGCACGCCACCCGGGCGGCGCGCGAACTGGACTGCACGGTGCTGCTCAAGGGCTCGACGACCCTCGTCGCCCACCCGGGCTCGCCGGTCGCCGTCAACGCGACGGGGACCCCGCTGCTGGCCACCGCGGGCTCCGGCGACGTCCTGTCGGGGATCGTCGGGGCGCTCATGGCGGCGGGCCTGCCCGCCACGGAGGCCGCCGTCTGCGGCGCCCACCTGCACGGGCGCGCCGCCACCCTGGTCCGCGCGGGCGCCCCCGTCAGCGCCTCGGACCTCCTCGACGGCATCCCCGCCGCCCTCCTCGCCATCCGGGCCTCCGCCACCCCCTGACCCCGCCCCGGCGCACGGGGCTCGGGGGACCGGCACCGCGCGGCTCCGGGCGGCCCGCCCCGTCCTGGCACGATGGGGGACGACGACCGACGGAACGGATCCCCCATGCCTCCCGCCCCCACCCTGATCGGTGCCGCCCTCTTCCTTCTCGGGCTCGCGGCGGCCCTGGCGGTGGAGGCGTGGATCATCCGTGGGGACCGCGCGCTCTCCGGTCTGCCCGTGGGCCGGATGGGCCTCCTGTTGTTGAGATCCGTGTCGCTACCGCGTTCCTGCGCGCGCTTCTACCTGGGGGTGGCGGCGATGTGGGTCCTGGGGCCGGTGCCCGGATACCCGGCCCTGGCCGTGCCCGTGGTCCTCGCGGCGTTCGGTTCCCCGTCCGTCGACCGGCGGCTGCGCCGCCTGCGCTCCGGCCTCGGGCCGGGCGGCCGCCCCGAACCCCGCCCGCTGCCCTCGCGCATGCTCGCCGACCGCGGACGCCGGGTGGCCGGGAGCGTCCTGCTCGCCGTACTGGTCGCGGCCACGGTCGCCGGGGCCCTCGTCGGCGGATGGCCCGCAGCGGTGGCGATCGTCGTCCTGGCCGCCGCGGGCGGGGCGGTCGCACAGGGGCTGCTGCTCCCGCGCATCCTCCTGGACGGCACGCACCTCTACCTGTACGGGGGTCGCGGGACCGCGGTCGTCCCGGTCGAGCACGTGGCCCGCGTCGAACCGGGGAGGCGCGGCATCACCGTGCACCTCACCGACGGCACCGAGGTCTCCTCGACCACCTGGGCGCGCACCCCGGGCCGCCGCCGGTGGACCGCCGACCGGGTGCGCGACTTCGCCGCCCGCACCCGCCCGGCCACCGCGGGCATCGGCGGCCGCCGCCCCGAACGGGAGCGCAGGTTCCCGCTGGACCTGTCCCTCGCCTGGGCCGGAGCCGGCCTCGTGGCCCTGGCCGTCCTCGGGGGGTGAGGCGCAGGGGCCCGGCCCCGGAAGGGGGAGTGCTCCGGCGCTCGGCCTCGGAGCACCGTGCTCACCGGGCGCCGGGGTTCCCGAACGACAAGGAAACCGTTCCGATGGCCGGTGCGTCCACGAATAAGGACGAAACGGATGTATTGCCCCCTGCTTTCGGTCGAGTGGACGAGGAGGCCCGCCCCTGAACCCCCACCCCGCCCCCGTGGAAGAGACCCCGAAGCCCGGTGCGGTCTTCGCGCGGATCTTCGTCTTCATGCCGTTCCTCGGCGTCGCCCTCGCCCTCCTCGGCGCCCTCGGTGTCGGGGACGTGCTCACCCGCTTGGACTACGAGACCGCCTCGGCGACCGCTTCCGGCACCGTCGTGGAGGTCGAACGCGGACGGCCCGTCGTGGTCTTCACCACCGCGGACGGGACCGAGGTGACCGCCACCGCGCGAGGCGAGTACCGGCGCGGCGACCCCCTCGGAGTCACGGTCCGCTACCTGCCCCACGACCCCTGGGAGGCGACGGTCGGCGACGCCCTGTGGGTGCCCCCGCTCTTCCTCGCGCTGCCCCTCCTCCCGGCCGCCGTCCTCCTCTTCCTGTGCCACCCGAACGGGCCCCGCGCCCGGGCCTACCGGGCCCGGGTCCGCGCCCGGCAACACGGCCGCCCGCCGGAGGGGGCGTTCGGCCCGCCGGTGGTCCTCTGGTCGGTCTCCGGGACCGTCTTCACGGTTTGCGCCCTGGCCCTCATCGCGGCCTCCCTGTACGGGTTCGACACCTGGGACGACGGCCAGCTGTTCCCCGTGCTCGGCCTGATCGGCGCGGCCCTGCTGCCGCCCGGCCTCGACATGCTCTTCCAGGGGCGGTTGCGCTACCTGGAGCGCGTTCCCGGCAGGCGCGAGCCGGTCCCGCCCCGGCTGTTCCGCGGCGGCCTGTACATGGGCCTTCTCGGCGTGGCCTGCACGGCACCGATTGTGCTGCTGGTGTTCGTGTCCGTCGCGGCCGACGTGGAGACCCCCGAGGAGGGCACCGCCCGGGTGGTGGCCGCGGGCTGCGGCGACGTGATCGGCAACTCCCGGGGCTGCCGGGACCTGGTCGCTCTGGAGTACGAGGTCGACGGCCTGCGCTACACCCAGACCACGGACGACGTGGGCTTCGACTTCTCCCCCGGCGACGAGGCCCTGGTGGCCTGGGACGCCGACGACCCGACCCTGGTCCGCGTGGAGGGCCGCCGGTGAGCGGACCTGCGGGTGCTGGAAGCGGCGGGTGAGATCGATGTGCGGTGGGCCGTCGGCGCCCCCGAGTACGTGGAGTGGGTGCGGTGACCGCGGAGCGGACCGATCTGGTCGACCTCCTCGAACGTCTCAAGCGCGAACGCGGCCTGCCGCTGTGGCACCCCCGCGGCCGCTGAGCGCATCCCTCCCGGCCAAGGCGCCGGGCCCTGACGTCCGGAGCGGTGTACCCGTCGAGCGGGACCCGAGGGCCCCGTCGGCGTGCGGATCATCGAGCGACCGCGAACCGGGGCCCTCGGGCGTGTCCCTCCCCGTGGTGTGACTTCGTCCGGCCGGTCACCGTGCTCGGCGGGTCGTGGCCGACCGAGGGGGCGCGTCTCCGGGCGGGGGCCCGCCCGGGGGCCCGGGTCAGCGTGGGCGGGCGGCGTCCAGGCCGAGTTTGACGATGTCGGTGATGAAGTAGTCGCCCGGGTCGCGGGCGTCGCGCAGCAGCGGCACCTTCTCCTCGTCCACCCACATGAACTCGGTGTGCTTGTCCGCCTCCAGCCGCGGCGCCTCCAGGTCGCCGTCCACCCGCACCAGGTAGTCCACCTCGTGCCGGGTGAGCCCGTCGCCCGGGTCCCAGTCGAGGCGGAACAGCTCCGCCTCCACCCGGCGCAGCCGCCAGCCGGTCTCCTCCTCGACCTCGCGGACCAGGCCGGCCAGCATGGTCTCGCCGGGCTCGACGTGTCCGCCGACGATGTCCCAGCAGTGCGGGAACACCTTGCGGTGCGGGGACCGCCGCTGGGCGAAGATCCGCCCGTCCGGGGCGGCGATGATCGCGCCCGCCACGTGGGTGCGTCCGTCGGAGGTGTCGGGGAAGACGATCCCCGGCGCCACCTCGATGTCGTCGATCCCGTGCGTCATGGCTCTCCCGTGCTCGACTGTGGGTTCCACCCTATGGTCCGCCGGTGCCGCCGACCTCGGCCTTCCGGATGATCTTCCCCCTCGGCCTTTCGGCCGCCCCCGCCTTCGGGGGAGGGCGGGTCGGCCGTGCAACGTCCCTTGGCCGCTCCCTTTCCCGGGGCGCTCGGCCGTGCCGCCCTGACCGGAGGCCTCCCGACCTCCGGCTTCCCCCGGGCGGCTCGGACGTTCACCTTCGCCGGCCGTCCGGTCCCCGTTCGCGAGGTCGCCGCGTCCCCGCGGGTCTCCTCGGCCCCGGAGCCGACGGCGTCCGCTCCCCGCGGCCCGGGTCACTCCATCCGGTCGACCTCGGCTCCGCCCCCGGCCCCCTCGGGCTCCGGGGGCTCCGCCGCGCCGCGCCCCCGGCGCGGCAGCCGCAGGGTGAGCAGCTTCGCCCGCGGGGCGAGCCGCCCGGCCAGCTCGAACACCCCCTCGGTGCGCGAGTGGTCCTCGTCCAGCACCGAGAACAGGTTGACCCCCAGGTAGAACGTGATCGCCCCGTAGGCCACCTCCCGGGCGGGCAGCAGCCGGGCCAGCGGGGAGCCGCCCAGCACCCGCTCCCACTCCTGCTCGATGAACGCGATCCACGGCTCGGCGCGGTCTCGGATCTCATCGCGCAGCTCGGGCTTGGTGACCGCCGCCGCGACCAGCTCGGAGAACTCGGTGATGTAGCCCCGCTCCAGGTCGGTGCGGTAGATCCGGACGGCCGCCTCCACCAGCTCCTCCAGGGTGCGCGCGGGCGCGGTGAGCTCCCGGTACATGGCCATGCGCTCGGCGCTGGACCGGTCCAGCGCGGCCAGCAGCAGCTGGTCCACGCCCCCGAAGTGGTAGAAGACCAGCGCCGAGTTGGCCTCGGCCCGCGTGGCGATGGCCCGGGCCGACGCCCCGGCGTACCCCTCCTCGCGGAGCGTCTCCGCCGCCGCCGCGATCAGTTTCTCCCGGGTCTCCTCGCTGGTCCGCCGCCCCGCGCCGCCGCTCCTGGCCATGCCCTCGCTCCTCCGCCGTTGCCGATCCTCTTCATCATACGGTTTAATCAAGTGATTAAACCGGTTGATTCAACCGAACGATGAAGGAGATCGCCGTGTCCGAGAACCCCCTGGCCAGCGGGTCCCGCTGGCTGCTCGCGGCCCTGGTCCTGGTCCTGCCGGTGGCGGTCGTCGCGATCCGGCTGACCCACTGGGGAGCCCTCGACCAGACCGCCCTCTTCTACCTCGGCCTGCCCACCGGCATCGCCCTGCTCGTGGTGTTCACGGCCCGGCCCCGCAGCGCCATGGGCGTCTCCATGGCGGTCCTCACCGTGGTCCTGGCCATGTCCGCCGTCATCCTCGGCGAGGGCATGGTCTGCCTGGTCATCGCCGCGCCCCTGCTCTACGGGGTGGTCGCCCTCGTCACCGCGGTCGCCACCGCCATCGCCCGCGGCGGCCCCCGGTCCCACCAGGCCCTCTTCGCCGTCCCGCTGCTGTTCGTCCTCACCCTGGAGGGCGTCGCCGGGATCTCCTTCCTGCCCCGCGCCGACCGGGGGGAGGGCGGCGCCTCCACCGGCGCGGACCCCGCCGAGGTCGCCGCCGCGCTGGCGGCCCCGCCCGCCTACGGGCCCTTCGAGGCCGTGTTCCTGCGCGCCGTCCCCTTCCCCGAGCCGGTCGCCGCCACCGGGACCGGCCTGGAGGTCGGCGACACCCGCCGCATCGAGTTCACCCCGCGCACCACCCTCCAGATCGGCTCCGAGCCCACCCCCCGCCACATGGAGCTGGAGGTGGTCGAGAGCGAGGTCCGCGCCGACGGCGGCCGGGTCGTGTTCGAGGTCACCGAGGACGCGGCGTTCGCCAAGTGGATGGACATGCACCGCGCCACCGCCACCTGGACCGCCGAGGGGGACGGCACCCGCATGGACTGGGCCATCGACTACGACCGCACCTACGAGCCGTCCTGGTACTTCGGGCCGATCCAGGCCTACGCCACCGACCTGGCCGCGTCCTACCTCGCGGAGACCTTCACCGCCGGCGCGGGGGCCGCCGCGTCCACGGCGGAGGACCGGTGATGGGCCCCGAGCTCCCCGCCCTCCTCGTCCGCGGCGTCGGCCTCTCGGTCCCCGTCCTGCCGCTCGTGGCCCTGTGCCTGTGGCGGCCGCCCCGGCCGCGCGAGACCGCCGCCATGATCGTCTCCACCGCCTGGGCGCTGCTCACCCTCATCCCGCTCAACCTCTACGCCCTGCACGCGGGCTGGTGGTCCTTCCACGCCGAGGGCGCCGTGTGGGCGGGCATCCCGGTCGACCTGCTGCTCGCCTGGGCGCTGCTGTGGGGCGCCCTGCCCGCGGTGCTGCTCCGGTTCCTGCCGGTGCCGCTGCTCACCGCGCTGCTGGTGTGGGCGGACATCATCGCCATGCCGCTGGCCGAGCCCGTCGTCGTCCTCCACGGCACCTGGCTGCTCGGCGAGTTCGCCGGGTCGGCGCTGTGCCTGATCCCCGCGCTGGTGCTCGCGCACTGGACCCGCCGGGGCCAGGCCGTGCGGGCGCGCATGTGGGCGCAGGCGGTGCTGTCCTTCGGGCTGATGGTGGTGCTGCCGGTCACCGCCCTGGGCATCCTGCCCGGCGACGGGTTCGCCGTACCCGGGGGGCTCCCCGCGGCCCTGCAACTGCTGGGGTTCGCCGCCCTGCCCGGGCTGGCCGCCGCCCGCGAGTTCGCCCGGGTCGGCGGCGGCACCCCGCTGCCCTACGACCCGCCCGAGCGCCTGGTCACCAGCGGTCCCTACGCCTACCTGAGCAACCCCATGCAGACCACCGTCGTCGCCGTCTACCTGGTCCTGGCCGCTGTCCTGGCCGACCCGCGGCCACTGTACGGGGCCCTCGTCGCGTTCGCCTACGGCGCCGGGTTCGCGGCCTGGCACGAGGGCGAGCGGCTGCGCGAGTCCTTCGGCCCCGAGTGGGACCGCTACCGCTCCGGGGTGCGGGCCTGGCTGCCCCGCTGGAGGCCCTGGCCGCACCGGGCCGCCGGGACCCTGTACGTGGCCGCCGACTGCTCGCTGTGCCAGGGGCTGCGGGCGTGGATCGAGGCGCGGTCGCCGGTGGCGCTCCGGATCCGGGACGCGCACGAACACTCCGAGGTCCTGTACCGGCTCACCTACGAGAACCCGGAGGGGGTCCGCTGGAGCGGGGTGCCCGCCCTGGCCCGCGCGCTCGACCACCTCCACCTGGGCTGGGCGTTCACCGGCTGGGCGCTGGACCTGCCCGGGGTGCGGCACTTCGCGCAGCTGTCCGCCGACGCCTTCGGGGCCGGTCCGCGGCCCGCCCGGGTGCCCGGCTCCGCGCCCGAGCCCGCCCCCTGACGGGCCGGGGTCCCGCCGTTATGCTCGGTCGGGCCGGAACGCCGCGGGGCCGCGGGCCCCGCGGGCGCCCGGCCCCGACCTCCCCACCCCCAGACGGCCGAGGATCCCCAGATGGAAGAACAGGCCATGCTCGCGCGGGACCTGGTCCTGCGCGTGTGCGCCGGAGCGACCGAGCTCGACCCGCAGTGGATCCGGGCCGACGGCAAGGTCACCACGCCGTTCCTCGTGCCGCGCGACCGCAACCTCGTGCGCGCCGTCATCGCCGCCGGCCGGTCCATGGGGGTGGAGCGGCTGCTGGTGTGCCGCACCCGGCCCGAGTTCTCCTACGAGCCCGTCACCGAGATCCCGCTGCACACCGACACCCTCATCGACCTGGTGCGCGGGTGGGGGCCCGACCCCACCGACTTCCTGGTGTGCGTGGAGGACTTCTCGGCGGCGGTGCTCATCACCGCGGACGACCTGACGGTGGCGGCGGGCCCGGCGGACTTCGTGCGCGAACTGGTGGGGGCGGACATCCCCCAGGCCCGGGCGCACTTCGCGTCGCGGGCGGAGATCGAGAAGACCCCGGACCTGGTGCGGGCCGCGGCGCTGTACCGGTGCTCCGGCGCGGGGCCCCGGCGCGCCCCGGGCCCCGACCTCTACGAACGCGTCGCCGCCGGGGCCGACCGCGTCCGGAGCGGGCGGGCCGCCCGCGGCCTGCGGGCGCTGCGCGGGGCGGCGGGCTGGACGGCGCTGGCGGTGGCGGCCATCGCACCGCTGGCGGTCTCCGCCGTGGCGGCCCCGGTCCTGCCGGCGGTGGTCACGCTCTTCGCCGTGCTGTTCCAGCTGGCGCTGCTCGCGCGGTCCCGCACGGTGGCCTTCGCCTCCCTGCTGCGGGTCGCGGCGCTGGGGGCGCTGCTGCTGTGGCCGATGGGGCTGGCCGAGCGGGCGGTCGCGGGGGCGCTGGGCGCGGACACCTACGACGTGGTCCCGTACACCTACGTGGCGGTGACGGTGGAGGAGGTCGGCAAGCTGCTGCCGCTGCTCCTGCTGCCGCTGGTGGCGCCGCGCCGGGCGCGCAGGCTCGCGGCGGTGGACTTCGCGCTGCTGGCGGCCGCGTCGGGGGCGGGGTTCCAGCTGGCCGAGCACCTGGTCACCGCGCTCGCGGTCGGCGGCTCCGGCGGCGGCGGGTGGTTCCTGCCGGGCGGCAGCGAGCTCGTGGACCGGGGGACCGGGGCCGTGGTCGCGGTGTTCTCCGGGCACGCGGTGACCACGGGCCTGGTCGGGGCGGCGCTGGGGCTGGCGGTCGTGGGACGGGGGCGGTGGCTGTGGGCGCTGCCCCCGCTGGCGGTGCTGCTGGCGTTCCTGGAGCACCTGAACCTGAACGCGGTCCTGGCCGGCGCGGCGCTGCACCCGGCGTCGGGCGTGGTGCTGGGGCTGCTCGGCGGGGGGAGGCTGACGCCGTTCCTCCTGGTGGTACTGGTGCTGTGCGCGGTGGCGCTGGACTACCGGCTCATCGCGACGGCGGCGGAGAGCACCCCGCCGCTGCCGGGGCTGCCGCCGCTGGCGGGGCTGCGCCGGCGTGCGCGCGGACGCGCGGTGGCGACGCGGGTGCGGGTGCCGGGGGACATCGCGACGGGGTTCCGCCGGGCGGCGCTGGCCTGGGCGGAGCTGCCGGTCACGCTGACGACGACGCTGGCGATGATCGTGCACGAGCTGGCGGCGTGCACCATCGCGGCGCGGCGCGGGCCGGCCGTGCTGGGGGACAACTGGAGGTTCCTGCGGCAGCGGCGGGCGAACGCCATGGGGGAGGCCCGGTCGGCGGGGCGGCCGTGGCGGCACCACCCGTCGCAGGAGGACCTGACCCGGACCGCGCGGGAGCTGGCGCGGCGCCTGGGGCTGGCGGCCACGGGCGGGGTCACGGCGATGGCGGGCGCGGCGGCGGTGGCGGTCGCCGTGGTCCCGGTGGCCGCGCCGGGTGTCCCGGCGGGGGAGCCGGGGTACGCGCTGCTGGCGCTGGAGCGGTTCCAGACCTGGTTCGGGGGGCTGTCGGCGTTCGACGCGGTGTGGGCGGCGGTGCTGCTGTGCGCGGTGCTGCTCCTGCTGGTGTCGGGGAACGGGGTGCCGCGCGCCCACCCGGACATGCGGGACTTCCTGCGCTCGCCCTCGGCCAACGGCGGGGCGGTCCTGGGCATGCTCGCGCCGGGGCAGGTGGTGTACGCGGCCGTCGGCCTCGCGGGCCTGCTGCTGCCCCGGTCCGCCGACCGCCTCCTCGTCCGCTGAGCCGGCGGGCGGGAGCGGACACCCTGCACGGCGGCGGACGGGGGCGTAGACTGGAGGGGAACGGGGACAACGTCCCGTTCCGAGAGAGCCCGGTACGCCGGGACGAGGGCGTGACGACAGGGCAGGACCCGGAACCTCCGTTCCGCGTCGCCGTGCCACTTCGGTGCAGGTCTGGAACCTGTCCCTCTCCCGCCGCGCGCGGCGCGCTCTCCGCGCCGCGCTCCCATCCGGACCGGGACGAGCAGGACTCCCCGGGCCGGGGATCGCAGAGCAGTCCACCATGGCCTTCTTCACACCTCACCCGCCCGCCGTCTCCGACACCCCTCCGTCGGTCCCCCGGCTGAGGCTCAATCCCATCCCGCACCACGGCGCAGTCCTGGACGGCGGGTGGTGGCCCAGGTCGGGCGACCCCGTCGCCGAACTGCCCGGGCTCATCCTGGCCATCGACGACCGGCGGGGCCCGGTCCACCTGGTCGAACTCGGCGTCACCGGCTGGTCGCGCCGGCCCGGGCTCCTCGCGGTGGCCGGTCGCGCGGTCCGCCTCTCCTGGTCGCTGGAGACCCCGCCGGACCTCCTGGTCGCGGTCGGCGAGAACGGTGCGCGCACCCGCCTGCTGGTCGTACCGCCCGGTGTGACGGCGTTCTCCGCCTGGTCCGCGCTCGACCTGGCCATCCTGTCCACGAACACGAAACAGGCCGCCGAGATCATGGACGTGGCCTCCCTGCTCGCGCCGCCGCCCCGCACGCCCCCGGAAACGGACTGGGAGTCCGAGGGGGGCGGACTCTACGAAAAGGCCGAGGGGACCGTTCACGTCTCACACCGCGGCGCGGTGTCGTGGCGGAGGAACCCCCGCGGGACACTCGTCCGGATCTCCGGCGACATCGACCTGGTCACGGCCCCGGGGTACCGGACACGGCTGTTCGAGGTGCTGCGCGCCCGCGGCGACAGCGGCGACAGGGTGGTCGTCGACCTGTCCGGGGTGACCTTCTTCGGGGCCGCCGGGCTCTCCCTCCTGGCCGAGGTCCGGGCCCGGGCCGAACGGGCGGGGACCGACCTCCGCCTGGCCGCGCCCCCGGACCGGATCACCAGGCTCATCGAGCTCACCGGAACGCACGGCCTCCCGCCCTTCCACGCGACGGTGGAGGAGGCGATGGCCGGATGAGCCGGGCCGACGGGGTCCTCCCCGGACAGCGCAGGGGGAGCGACTTCGCGGTCCTGTCCCGGGAGGTGGGCGAACACGGGCTGCTGCGCAGGCGCCGAGGACACTACGCGGTGCGGATCACCGTCACGCTGTCCCTGCTGCTGGCGGCGTGGGCGGTCTTCGTGCTGGTCGGGCCGTCGTGGTGGCAGCTGGTCACGGCGGTGGTGCTCGGCCTGCTCTTCACCCAGACGGCCTTCATCGGGCACGACGCGGGGCACGGCCAGATCGCCGAGGGCGAGCGGGCCAACCGGGTCATCGGGTGGATCCACGGGGACCTGCTGGTGGGGCTGGCGTACGGGTGGTGGGTCGACAAGCACGACCGGCACCACGCCCACCCCAACCACGAGGGCAGGGACCCCGACATCGCGGGGGCGGCCCTGGCGTTCAGCCGCGAGCAGGCCCTGAGGCGCCGCCGGTGGCCGGGGAGGTGGCTCGCCCGGAGCCAGGCGTGGCTGTTCTTCCCGATGCTGCTCCTGGAGGCCTTCCACCTGCACTTCGCCTCGGTCGCCGGGGTCGCGCGGCGCACCGGCCTGCCGCCGCGGACCCGGGCCGTCGAGGGAGCGCTGCTGGCGGTGCACTTCGGCGGGTACCTGGCGGTCGTGCTGACGACGCTCACCCCGTTGCAGGCGCTGTGCTTCGTGCTGGTGCACCAGGGGGTGTTCGGGCTGTACATGGGGTGTTCCTTCGCCCCGAACCACAAGGGGATGCCGGTGATCGCGGAGGGGACGAGGTCGGGGTTCCTGCGCCGCCAGGTCCTCACCTCGCGGAACATCCGGGGAGGCCCGGTGGTCGACCTGCTGATGGGCGGGCTGAACTACCAGATCGAGCACCACCTGTTCCCGTCCATGCCCCGGCCCAACCTGCGCCGTGTGCGGCCGCTGGTGCGGGCCGCGTGCGGGCGGTTCGGGCTGGAGTACCACGAGACGGGGCTGTTGCGCTCCTACGCCGAGGTGCTGCGCCACCTGCACCGGGTGGGCGGGCCGCTGCGGCCGGAGCTCGAGTACTGAGCCCCGCCGACCCGTCCGCGGAGCCGCCGCCCCGCGAGGGCGCCCGCCGCGCCCTCGCGGGGCGGACGCCTCCGCCGGGCGTCGGCTACCGGCCGGCCGGGGCCTCCCCGGCCGGGTGCGGTCCGACGCGCCTGGCGAGGACCTGGCCCTGCCAGTCGCCGACGGTGAAGGTCTCGGTGGGGGTGAAGCCCTGGCCGGTGTAGTAGGCGACCAGGCGGCCCCCGCCACCCGCGAAGCAGTCCACGCGCAGGAGGGAGACGTCCCGGCGGCGGGCCTCCTCGGCGGCGTGCTCCAGGAGGGCGGCGCCCACGCCGCGGCCGGCGAAGCGCCGGTCGGTGACCAGGAGCCGCACGTAGACCTCGGGCTCGTCGGCGGGCGGGAGCTCGGGGCCGGGGGCGCCGTCGAGCACGAGGGCGCCCGCGGGCCCGCCGTCGGCCTCGGCGATCCAGGGCTCGGCCTCGGTGAGCATCTTCCTGATCCGTTCGACGGACCGGGGCCGGGAGGACCAGGGCTCGGTGCCCCACTGCCCGGTGCGTCCGTGGGCGACGAGCCATTCGACGGCGCCGTCCAGCATGCCGAGAACGGTGGAGAGGTCGTCGGGACCGCCTGGTCTGAGCTTCATCCCAGGAACCCTAGACGGGGGCGGGCCGGGCGTCCACCCGTATCGCCGGGGCGCCCGGCCCGCCCCCCGTCAGGCCGGGGTGGTGCCGCGGGGCGGGACGAAGGCGCGGACCGGCGGCGGGGTGCCGTCGAAGCGCTCCACCCGGACCCGGGCCAGCTGCCCCGTGCAGCCCTGGCTCAGGGACGAGGTGCCCTCGTCGGCGATGAGGGCGTTCGGGTTGCCGTGGACGCAGGTCGCCTCCGCCGAGGACGGGTCGTACCAGGCGCCCGTCGACAGCTGGACCACCCCCGGCATCAGCGCATCGCTGAGCACCGCGCCGGCCAGGCAGGAGCCGCGCGGGCCGACCACGCGCACGAGGTCGCCGCCGGTGATCCCCAGAGCGGCGGCGTCGGCCGGGTGCAGGCGGACGGGCGCGCGGCCGCCGACCTTCTCGCGCATGCTGTGCGCGCCCATGTCCTGCTGCCCGTGCAGGCGCCCGGTCGGCTGGTTGGCCACCAGCACCAGCGGGAACTCGCCGCCGCGGTCCGACAGCACCGGGCCGGGCAGCCACACCGGGTGACCCGGGCAGTCCTCGTACCCGAACGACGCGATCGTCTCCGAGTACAGCTCGATCCGCCCGCTCGGCGTGCGCAGCGCGTTCTTCTCCGGGTCGGCGCGGAACCCGCCCAGCAGCGCCTCGTCCTCGACCCGGCCCGGCATCGCCACCCGGCCCGCCGCCCAGAACGCGTCGAAGTCCGGGACCTCGATCCCGCGCCGCGTCACCAGCGACCGCCACCGCCGGTAGATCTCCCGCATCCAGTCGGCCGAGGTGCGGCCCTCCGTGAACTCCTCCCGCACGCCCAGGCGCTCGGCCAGGTCGGCGTAGGTGTCGTACTCGTCGCGCGCCTCCCCGTGCGGCGGCACCGCGCGGGGCATCGCCCGCAGGCTGAGGTCGCCCCGGCTGGCGGTCAGGTCGTCGCGCTCCAGCACCGTCGTGGACGGGATGACGATGTCGGCGTGCCGGGCGGTCGCCGTCCAGTGCGTCTCGTGCACCACCACGGTCTCCGGCCGCCCGAACGCCCGGGTCAGCCGGGCCAGGTCCTGGTGGTGGTGGAACGGGTTGCCGCCCGCCCAGTAGACGAGCCGGATGTCCGGGTAGCGGCGCTCCTCGCCGTCGTAGTGGTAGGTCCCGCCCGGGTTCAGCAGCATGTCCGACACGCGCGCCACCGGGATGAAGTCCTTGACCGCGTTGTCGCCCTGCGGCATCACCGGCAGCCCCAGCGGCGTCGACCCGCCGCCGTAGTTGCCCATGGACCCGTACCCGGACGCGAACCCGGCGCCCGGCAGGCCCACCTGGCCCAGGCAGCAGGCCAGCGCCAGCCCCGCCCACAGCGGCTGCTCGCCGTACCGCGCGCGCTGCACCGACCAGCCCACGTTGACCAGGGTCCGGCCCCGCGCCATCCGCCGGGCCAGATCCCGGATGTCGTCGGCGGGCACCCCGCTGATCCGCTCCGCCCACTCGGGGGTGCGGGGCAGGCCGGGGCGGTTCCCGCGCTCGTCGCGCCCGCCCAGCACGTAGGAGCGCACCACGTCGGCGCCCTCGGTGTACCGGTCCAGGAACGCCGTGTCGGCGAGGCCCTCGGTGAACAGCACGTGCATGAGCGCCAGCAGCACCGCCGTGTCGGTGCCCGGCCGCAGCGGCACCCACTCGGCCTTCACGTCGTCGGGGGTGTCGTCGCGCAGCGGCGACAGCGACACGAACCCCACCCCCGCGTCGGAGGCCGCCCGCATCGACGGCCCGGCGGTCTGCGCGGCCCGCCCGCCCGAGGTCATCCACATGTTGGAGACCCGCAGCCCGCCGAAGGTCACCACCAGGTCGGTGTGCTCCCGGATGACCTCCCACGAGGGGGCCCGGTGCAGCAGCCGGTTGGCGGCCGGGGTGCCGATGATGCGCGGGAACAGGGTCTCCACCGCGCCGTGGCTGTAGGTCGTGCGCGAGCGCGTGTACCCGCCGATGCTGTTGAGGAACCGGTGCAGCTGGCTCTGCGCGTGGTGCACCCGCCCGGAGCTGCCCCAGCCGTAGGAACCGCCGTAGATCGCCGCGTTCCCGTGCGCGGTGCGCACCCGGTCCAGCTCCCCGGCGAGCAGGTCCAGCACCCGGTCCCAGCCCAACTCGACGTACTCGTCGTCGGGGTCGCCCCGGCGCGGGTCGGGCCCGGGCCCGTGCTCCAGCCAGCGCCGCCGCACGGCGGGCCGGGCCACGCGCGACCCGTGGTGCTGGGCGGCGGGCGTGTTCTCCATGACGGGGGACGGCGCCGGGTCGTCCGGGTCCGGCCGTACCCCCACCACCCGGTCGTCGCGGACCAGGACCCGGTAGCTGCCCCAGTGGGCGCTGGTCGGGTACGACGTGGTGGACATCGGCGGCTCCTCCCGGTTCTGGGGACCCACGGGGCCCCGTCCCACTCTATGCACGCGGTGATGCCATGATGGGCCCGGCACCAGGTGGGACGTGCGGGACGACAGGGGGAGCGGTATGGGCGGGCTCAGGGCGCGACGGTCGGTGCTCGCGGTGCCGGGGTCCAACCCCCGGTTCGTGGAGAAGGCGCGCGGCCTGGACACGGACGCCTTCTTCCTCGACCTGGAGGACGCGGTCGCCCCCGCCGAGAAGGAGGCCGCCCGCGCCACCGTGGTCGCCGCCCTCAACGACGGCGGCTGGGGGGACAGGGTCCGCACGGTGCGGGTCAACGACGCCACCACCGCCTGGGCCTACCGCGACGTCATCGAGGTGGTGGAGGGCGCGGGCGCGAACCTGGACGCCCTGGTGCTGCCCAAGGTCACCGCCGCCCGCGACGTCCAGTGGCTGGACACCCTCCTCACCCAGATCGAGCGCGCCGTCGGCCTGCCGGTGGGGCGGATCGGCATCGAGGCCCAGATCGAGGACGCGGGCGGCCTGACCCGTGTGGAGGAGATCGCCGCCGCCTCCCCGCGCCTGGAGACCCTGGTGTACGGGCCGGCCGACTTCATGGCCTCCCTCAACATGAAGACCCTGGTCGTGGGCGAGCAGCCGCCGGGCTACGACACCGGTGACGCCTACCACTACGTCCTCATGCGCATCCTCACCGCCGCCCGCGCCCACGGGTTGCAGGCCATCGACGGGCCCTACCTCCAGATCCGCGACGTGGACGCGTTCCGCCGCGCCGCCGGGCGCACCGCGGCCCTGGGCTTCGACGGCAAGTGGGTGCTGCACCCGCTCCAGGTCGAGGCCGCGAACGAGGCCTTCGCCCCCTCCCAGGAGGACTACGACCACGCCGAGCTCATCCTGGACGCCTACGCCCACGCCACCGAGGTGGAGCGGCGCGGCGCCGTCATGCTCGGCGAGGAGATGCTGGACGAGGCGTCCCGCAAGATGGCCCTGGTCATCGCGGGCAAGGGCCGGGCCGCGGGGCTCGCCCGCACCCGCTCCTTCACCCCGCCCGCCTGACACGCGCCCGAACCGGCCCCGGGCCGGAGCCCGGCCGGGAGGGCACGGCGCCCGGCCGGGGAGGACGCGGCCGCGGCTCTGACACGCGCCCGAACCGCCTCTTACCGGCCTCTCACCCGGATACGGCAGCATGAGGCCCATGGACGCCACCACCGCCACCGTGCTGGTCGCCGACGACGACCGCGCCATCAGGGAGTCGCTGGAGCGCGCGCTCCAGCTGGAGGGCTACACGGTCCGGACCGTCGCCGACGGGGTCCAGGCGCTCGCCGCCGTCCACTCCGACCCCGTCGACCTGCTCATCCTCGACGTGATGATGCCGGGCGTGGACGGGCTGGGCGTGGCCCGGGTGCTGCGGGCCGAGCACGACCGCACCCCGATCCTCATGCTCACCGCCCGCGTGGAGACCCCCGACCGGGTCGCGGGCCTGGACGCGGGCGCCGACGACTACCTGGCCAAGCCCTTCGAGCTGGACGAGCTGCTGGCCCGGCTGCGCGCGCTGCTGCGCCGCGCCGCCCCGGTCCCGGGCGACCCGGAGGGCGGGACGCTGCGCGTCGGCGAGCTGGCCCTGGACCCGCGCGCCCGCCGGGTGTGGCGGGGCGACCGCGAGATCGAGCTGTCCAAGACCGAGTTCGACCTGCTCGAACTGCTGGTCCGCAACGCGGGCATCGTGCTGGACCACGCCACCATCTACGACCGCATCTGGGGCTACGACTTCGGTCCGGAGTCCAAGAACCTCGCCGTCTACATCAGCTACCTGCGCCGCAAGCTGGAGGACGGCGGGCCGCCGCTCATCCAGACCGTGCGCGGTGTCGGGTACACGCTGCGTCCGCAGGGGTGAGGGCCGTGTCCGAGGGCCGGACCCCGCCCCGCATGCTCCTCCACCCGAGCGGCTGGCGCCTGGGCACCCGGTTCGCCGTGATGTTCGCGCTGGTCGTGGCGGTCACCATCGCCCTGGTCGGCACCCTGGCCTACACCACGGCGGCCGCCCTCATCCGCGCCGACGTCCGCGACGAGTTCGACCGGGTCGTCACCGCCCTGTCCGACCAGATCGTCTCGCTGCGCGAGAGCCGGACCGGTGCCGCCGCGTCGGTCAGCAGTCCGATCCTGGCGGGCAAGGACCTCCAGATCCACCTGCTGACCCCGGACGGCGGACGCCAGGTCGAGGTGTCGGCCACCTCCGAGGTGGTGCTCTTCGCTCCCAGCGACGAGGACATGGAAATGGTCATGGCCGACGGCCCCGGCGAGGTGGCCACCCGCGAGCAGGCCGTGAACGGCCAGGCCTACCGGGTGGCGACGGTGTCCCTGGGCCAGGGCGCGGGCGCCCTCCAGGTCATCCAGCAGATGTCGCCCACCGAGCGGATGCTCGACCGCCTGGCCACCCAGATCCTGTGGGTGGGCCTGCTCGTCGCCCTGTTCGCGGCCTGCGCGGGGTGGCTGATCGGCCACCGCACCACCGGCCGCCTGGCCCGGCTCACCGACACAGCCGAATACGTCAGCTCCACCGGCCGCCTCGACCCGCTGGCCGGGCACCGCGACTCCTCCGCGGGGGAGGGCGGGCACGACGAGGTGGACCGCCTCGGCGACGCCTTCAACGCGATGCTGGCCCGGCTGGCCCGCTCCCAGGAGGAGCAGCGGCGCCTGGTCCAGGACGCCGCCCACGAGCTGCGCACACCGCTGACCAGCCTCTACACCAACATCCAGGTGCTGGGCAGGGCCGACCGGCTCACGCCGGAGGCGCGCTCCAGCCTCATCGACGACCTGCGCGGGGAGACCCGGGAGCTGACGACCCTGGTCAACGAGCTGGTGGGGCTGGCCACCGGCGACCACGAGGACGAGACACCGAGCCCGGTGCGCCTGGCCGACGTGGCGGAGAAGGTGGCGGCCCGCACCCGGCGGCGCACCGGCCGGGAGATCGTCGTGGACGCCGACGACAGCACCGTGCACGGGCGCCCGAGCGCGCTGGAACGTGCGATGGCCAACCCGGTGGAGAACTCGGCGAAGTTCGATCCCGACGGCTCCGCGCCCATCGCGATCCGCATCCGCAACGGCACCGTGGAGGTGCTGGACCGGGGGCCGGGCATCGACCCGGCCGAGACGGGGCGGATCTTCGAGCGCTTCTACCGGGCCACCTCGGCCCGCGGGCTGCCGGGCTCGGGCCTGGGGCTGTCCATGGTCCGGGAGATCGCCCGCGCCCACGGCGGCGACGTGTTCGCCCGCAACCGGGAGGGCGGCGGGGCCGCCATCGGCTTCACGCTCCCGGTGATCGCACCCGCGGCACCGCCACCCGCCGCACCGCCGCCCCCGGGGCCGGCCGGGCCGCCGGGACCACCCGGGCCGGCCGGACCGCCTACCGGCTGACGGCGAGCCCGCCCACGGGCAGGGACACGCCCTCGGCGGCCGCCTCCCGGTAGATCCGCTCGAACCGGGCCAGGGAGTCCTCCAGCCGGTGCGCGGAGGCCATCTCCCTGCTGTGCGCGCCCATGGCGCGCCGCCGCGTCTCGTCGGCGACCACCTCGTCCAGCCGGGCGGCCAGCGCCTCCGGCGATCCCGGCGGGTACAGGAACCCGTTGGCGCCCTCCTCCACCAGGTGGGGCAGGGCCATGGCGTCGGCGGCCACCACCGGCAGCCCGGAGGCCATGGCCTCCAGGGTGGCGATGCTCTGGAGCTCGGCGATGCCCGCGATGGCGAACACGTCGGCGGCCCGGTACACGTCCGGCAGGTCCTCGTGGGCGACGAACCCCAGGAACACCACCCGGTCGGCGACCCCCTCGGCCGCGGCCAGGTCCTCCAGCCTCCTGCGGTAGGCGCCGTGCCCGGCCAGCACCAGCTGGACGTCCGCCTCGGTCCGCGCCACGGCCCGGATCAGCTCGTCCGCCCGCTTCTCCTCGTCCAACCGGCCCACGAACACCACCGTGGTCCGGTCGGGTACGCCCAGCCGGGCCCGGATGCGCTCGCGCCGCTCCTCCCCGCCCTCCACGGGCCTGAACCGCGCCAGGTCTATCCCGCAGGAGACGGGTTCCACCGGACGGGTGAACCCCTGCTCCCACAGCAGCCGGGCGGCCGCGGGGGTCGGCGTGGTGACGTGGCCCACCCGGGACAGCACCGCGCCCAGGTCCCGCCAGGCCATCCGGGCGGCGTACGGGCGCAGCGGGCCGGGGACGTGCACGTAGTCGAAGAGGTTCTCCGGCATGAAGTGGTTGGTGGCCACCACCGGGACGCCGTGCGCCCGGGCCGCGGAGGCCAGCATCCGCCCGATGAGGAAGTGGTTCTGGATGTGGACGGCGTCGGGGCGCAGCCGCTCCAGCAGCCGGTCCAGGTGGCCGCGCACCCCCAGCGGCAGGGCCAGCCGGACGCTGTCGTGGACCAGGGACGACATCGACCGCAGCCGGTGCTCGACCACCCCGCCGCGCTCCACCACGTGCGGGCGTCCGTCGGGGGAGGCGCACACCACGTGCACGGCCACCCCGCGCCGCACCAGGCCCCTGGCCAGCCGGGCGGTGAAGTAGGCGGCGCCGTTCACGTCGGGCGGGTAGGTGTCCGTGCCGATGAGCACGGTCGTGCGGTGCCCCGCGGCGGCCGTCCGGACCTCGGCCGCCGGAGGGGATTCGGGAAGGAACGAGGTGGTCATATCGGGGTGTCTCCTGAGCCGGTGCACATCGGGTCGCCGTGTACGCACGAGTGTGGGGCACCCGCGTTGACCACCGCCGACCTCCGGGTGACGGAGTGGCGACGGACGAGCACACGACGCAGGGAACGATACCCTGAGTGATCTTCTGTGTACTCTTCATCACCGCGCCGTTGCCGACCGGTGATCCCGCCGGTCCTCCTCCCGCCGGCCGTCCCGCCCCCTCGGACGACCGCGGCGCGGTCCCCACCTGTCACGACCGACGGTAATCCGGCCCGCCGCGCGGTACGAGGAGGCGCACACCACGGCCGCGGTGGCGCTGCCCCGCCCCCGGCGGTGGTGCCATCCCCACTCCGGGCCCGGACACACGGCGGGGCGGGGCCGTACGGCCCCGCCCCGCGGTCTTCCCGTGTCCGTGTCCTTCCAGAGAACCCCTCCCTCCGGGGTCAGTCCTCCTCGGCCTCCTGCTCGACCGAGGCCGAGCTCTGCTCGCCCAGGGTCACCGTGACCTCCCGCGGCTGCCCGGTGCCCCCGGGCCGCACACCCAGCGTGATCTCGTCGCCCGGGCGGTGCGAGCGGATCTGCGCGATGAGCTGGTCCGGCGTCGTGACCTGCGTCCCGTCGACGGACACGACCACGTCGTCCGCGCGCAGCCCGGCCTCGTCGGCCGCGCCGCCCTCGGTCACCTCGACGATGGCGGCGCCGCCGTCGGGGCTGTTGGTGATGGTGGCCTCGATCGCCGGGTAGCTCGCGCTGCCCTCGGCGACCAGCTGCTCGGCGATCGGCTTGGCCTGGTTGATCGGGATGGCGAAGCCCAGGCCCACCGAACCGCTCTCCTGGGACAGGCCGGCGATCGCGGTGTTGATGCCGATGACCTCGCCCGCCATGTTCACCAACGGGCCGCCCGAGTTGCCGGGGTTGATCGCCGCGTCGGTCTGGATGGCGTTGATCACCGTCGAGGTCTGCCCGTTGCCGCTCTCGGTGGCCCCGGTGTTGACCGGCCGGTTCAGCGCGCTGACCACACCCGTGGTCACGGTGCCGGACAGCCCCAGCGGGGAGCCGATCGCGACCACGTCGGCGCCCACCCCGACCTGGTCGGAGTCGCCCAGCACGGCGGGCTGGAGTCCACTGGCGCCCTCGGCCTGGACGATGGCGATGTCGGACACCGGGTCCGAGCCCAGGATCTCGGCCGGCGCCGAGGTGCCGTCGTTGAACAGCACCTCCAGCGGCCCGCCCTGGGCGGCGTCCACCACGTGCGCGTTGGTGAGGATCTGGCCGTCGGACGAGATGACCACACCGCTGCCGCCGCCGTTGGCGGTCTGGATGGACACCACGCTCGGCAGCACCGTCTCGGCGACCTCGCCGACCTCCCCCTCGGTGGCGGTCCCGCCCTGCTCACCGGTGAGGGAGCTGACCGGGCCGCTCAGGCCGTCGGGGAAGAGCGCGGCGGTGCCCAGCGCGGCGGCCGGTCCGACGATGAGGCTGGTGACCAGGGCCGTGACCGCGGCGATGCCGACGACCCGGCCCGAGCCCTTCTTGCGCTCGGGCTGCGGCGCGGCCGGAGCGGCGCCGTGCCCGCCGTAGGGCGGCTGCCCGCCGGGGAAGTGCGGGGAGCCGAACGGACCCTGCGGCCCGCCGGGGCCCTGGGGTCCGCCGGGGCCCTGCGGGCCCTGGCCGTGCGGAGCGTGCCCGTGCGGGGCCTGCGGCGGCAGGCCGTGCGGCGCCCGCCCCTGCGCGGGCGGCCCCTGCGGAGCCTGCCCGCCGGGAGCCGCGAACCCCCCCTGGGCGGCGGCGTGCGGCACCGGGCCGGGCTCGGGCCCGCCCGGCCGCACGCCCTCCCCGCCCTCGGGCGGGAAGGAGAAGGCGACCCGGTCGGCCTCGTTGGGGCCGGTGGCCCAGCGCGGCGTCCGGTCCTGCGGCACGTCGTGCGGCGCGAACCTGGGGCCGGTGCCCTCCGCAGGTCCGGGGGCCCCCGCGCCCCGGCCGTCGGAGGGCTCCGGCCCCTGCGGACCGGAGGTCCCGTGCTCGCCCGAGGCGTCCCCCACCGGCCCGGCGGCGTCGGTCCCGGGCAGGTTCTCCGAGGCGTCGGGTTCGGTACCTGGTGTGGGTTCGTTGGGGTTCAACTCATCCTCCGGCTGGCGGGACGATGTTCCGATCTCTTGTGCTCCATCATGCGGCGCATGGGTTAGAACAGGGTGAGAGCCCGATATACCGGGGTTTCGAGTCCGTTCTCCTCCGGAGAGCCCTCGAAGAGGACACCCCCTTGCCCGGATCGGTGGCCCCTGTGGCCTATGCACCGAGATGTCCGGAACACTACCGCGCCGCGACCGAACCGACACAGACCGAAGGGCCGACCTTGATCAAGATCGTGCTGGCCGATGACGAGCACCTGGTCAGAGGGGCGATCGCCGCCCTGCTGAGCCTGGAGGACGACCTGGAGGTCGTCGCCGAGGTCGGGCGGGGCGACCTCGTCGCCGGGGCCGTCGGCGAGCACGGCGCCGACGTCGCCGTGCTGGACATCGAGATGCCCGGGGCCACCGGGCTGGAGGTCGCCGCCCGGCTCAAGGAGTCCGCCCCCGGCTGCGGCGTCGTCATCCTCACCAGCTTCGGCCGGCCCGGCTACCTGCGCCGCGCGCTGTCCGCGGGCGCCCGCGGGTTCCTCGCCAAGGACGCGCCCGTCGACCAGCTCGCCGGGGCGATCCGCCGCGTCCACGAGGGCGGCCGCTACATCGACACCGACCTGGCCGCCGCCGCCATGGTCGGCGGCGAGAGCCCCCTCACCGAGCGCGAGACCGAGGTGCTGCGCGCCGCCGCCGACGGCGCCACCGTCGCCCGCATCGCCGCCGCCCTCCACCTCAGCGAGGGCACCGTCCGCAACTACCTCTCCAACGCCATAGGCAAGGTCGGCGCCGACAACCGCATGGCCGCCATCCGCACCGCGCAGGACATGGGCTGGCTCTGAGGGCGCGCCCGCCCGGGCCCCGCCCGGGGCACCGGGCCGGGGCCGGGGCCCTCAGAGGAAGCGCAGGACCAGCATGGCGGTGTCGTCGGTGTGGCCGCCGGGGGCGTACTCCTCCAGCTCCCGGTCGATGCGGCTGATGACCGCCTGGGCCGACAGTCCCGAGCAGCCGGAGAAGATCCGCTCCAGGCCGGTGTCGCCGAGCATGTCGGAGTTGCTGCGGCGCTCGGTCACACCGTCGGTGACCGCCAGCACCACCTCGCCCGGGCGGATGTCCACGTTCTCGGTGGTGAAACCGACGTCCTCGAACGCCCCCAGCAGCGGCTGCGAGGTGCCGAACTGCTCCACCTCGCCCTTGGGGTTGAGCCGCAGCGGCAGCGGGTGCCCGGCGCACACCATGCGCACCCGCATCCCGCCCCCGCCGTCGGTGGCCGGGGTCATCTCCCCGTACAGCATCGTCAGGAACCGGGTCGAGGTGTTCTCGTCCAGGATCGCCATGTTCAGCCGCTGCATGATGTGCGAGGGGGTGAACCCCTCCTTGGCCAGCGCGCGCAGCGTGTGCCGGGCCAGGCCGGTCACCGCCGCGGCCTCCGGGCCGGTCCCGCACACGTCGCCGATGGCGAAGCACCACCGGCCGCTGGCCGCGAACACGTCGTAGAAGTCGCCGCCGACCACGTTCTTCTCGTCCGCCGGACGGTAGAACACCGCGTGGTCCACGTGCGGGATCGTCGGCTCCTTCTCCTTGGCGGGCAGCAGGCTGCGCTGCAGCGCCACGCTCATGGAGGCCTGCCGCTCGTGCAGGCGGGCGTTCTCCATCGCGGAGGCCACCCGGCGGCTCAGGTCGTCGGCGACGTCCACCTCCTCGCGGGTGAAGTCGTCCGACTCGTTCTTGCCGATGGTCATCCGGCCCAGCTCGCGCCCGTGCGCCACCAGCGGGATGCTGATCGCCGGGCCGCGCACCAGCTCGCGCACCAGCCCGTCGTCGATCTCCTCGCCGTCCGTGCCGGTGAAGTCGGCCGGGCCCCACAGCGGGTGCGGGTCGCGCTGCTCGCGCGGCGGCTCACCGGCGAGCAGCTCGCGCAGGACGTCGTTGTAGTTCTCGTTGCCGTGCATGACGTGCGTCAGCCGCGGCACGCCCAGCTCGTTGATGGTGTGGATGGCGCACCAGCGGCCCAGCCGGGACGTGATCAGCTGCGCGGCCAGAGCCCCCGTCATCCGCTCGTCCAGGGTGCCCGCCAGCAGGTCGCTGGCCTCGGCCAGGAAGCTGAGCGAGGCCCGCCGGTTGAGCTCCACCTCGGCCAGCCGGGCGCGCTCCACGGGCAGGGCGATCAGGTCGGCGCCCTCCTGGAGCCGCTTGGCGGCGGCCGCGGCGAAGTGCCGGGCCCGCCGCGAGGCCACCCCGAGCAGACCGGTGACCCGGCCGTCCACGATGAGCGGGGCGGTCACCAGCGACCGCATCCCGGCCCGCGACAGCCGGCCCCGGTGGGCGCGGGCGATCATCAGGTCGTCGTTGATCACCGCGCCGGGCTCGGGCGCGGCCGACGGGAACGCCTCCTCGGTGCGGATGCGCAGCGGCCGCCACGGCGCGCCGCCGGAGGTGAGCCCCACCGCGGAGCGCACCTCCCACATGGTCTCGTCGGAGGTGGCCAGCGCGATGTAGGCGGCGTCGCCGCCCAGCGCCGTCGCGGCGTACTCGACCGTCCGCTCCAGCAGCTGGGGAAGGCTCAGCCGGGAGCCCAGCGCGGCGTCCAGCGACGACCACGGCGCGGGCCGGGTGGGGCGGCTGGGGGTGCGGCGCACCGCGGCCGGGGCCTCCAGGGCCGACACCCCGTCGCCCGCGTCGTCGATGCGGAACCACACCGCCTTGTCCGTGCGCCCGTAGCTCACGCCCCAGCTGGACGCGATCGCCGAGGCCAGGGCCAGTCCCAGCCCGCCGCTGCGCTCCTCGCCGCGGGAGGGGGAGGCGTCCACGGCGAGGGGGCCGGCCTGGGGTACCGCGCGCTCGGGCGCGGAGTCGGTCACCATCACCTCGACGGTGCCCTCCAGGCGGCGCACCGTCACCTCCAGGGACGAGCGGGCATGGATGACCGCGTTGGTCACCAGCTCGCTGACCAACAGGATCACGTCGTCGAACGGATGGGGCACCCCCCAGGACAGCAGGGTGTCGTGGACGAACTCGCGGGCCGCCGCCGCGGTCTCGGGCGCGGGCGGGAACTCCCGTCGAGCGACCTTCAAGGTGTCATGTGCCGGCAAACCGTCAGGTCCTTCATCGCTGGATTCGTCGCTGGATACGGACTCGGGAGAGGGGTGGACACTGACACGATACGCGGACCCGGCCGCCCGGGCCGGTCCGTACGGCCCCGTACCCGGGCAGGTCCGTGGCGGGATCGACATGGCGAACCCTCCTGTGCGGGTCGACTCGGGCGGTTAGTGTAAGTCGATACGTCCGCTCACAGCCCGATGGTGGCCGATGCCAGGGTCACGGAGGAGGGGTTCGATGCCCGAGGCGGTCGGTGCAGTGGCCGACGACCAGCTGGACGAGATCCTGCGCGCTCTCTACCGGATGCGCGACGGGGACTTCAGTGTGCGTCTGCGCAAACGCGGCAGCGGGACGATCCGGGAGATCGCCTCGGTGTTCAACGAGGTCGTCGACCACAGCGAACAGCTCAGCAGCGAGCTCAAGCGGGTCGGCGGGGTCGTCCGCAACGAGGGCAGGCTCAACGAGCGCATCAACGTCAACCCCTCCCGGGGCGCGTGGGCGGAGAGCGCCACCGCCCTCAACACCCTCCTGGACGAGGTGGCCGAGCCGGTCACCGACGTAGCCCGGGTCCTGGACGCGGTCGCCGCCGGCCAGCTGACCATGCGCGCCTCCACCCAGGGCAGGCGGGGCGACCTCAAGGGCGACCTGCTGCGCCTGGCCACCACCGTGAACCGGATGGCCGACCAGATGAGCGGCTTCACCCAGGAGGTCACCCGTGTGGCCCGCGAGGTGGGCACCGAGGGCAAGCTCGGCGGCAGCGCCCGCGTCGAGGGCGTCTCCGGCTCCTGGCGCGAGGTCACCGAGGCGGTCAACCAGATGGCCTCCCGCCTCACCGTGCAGGTGCGCGACATCTCGGAGGTCACCACCGCGGTCGCCCGCGGCGACCTCAGCAAGAAGATCACCATCGACGTCCAGGGCGAGATGCTGGAGCTGAAGGACACCGTCAACACGATGGTGGACCAGCTCTCCACGTTCGCCGACGAGGTCACGCGCGTGGCCCGCGAGGTGGGCACCGAGGGCAAGCTCGGCGGCCGGGCCAACGTGCGCGGCGTCCAGGGCATCTGGAAGGACCTGACCGACAACGTCAACTCCATGGCGGACAACCTCACCAACCAGGTGCGGGACATCTCCCAGGTGACGACGTCGGTGGCCCGCGGCGACCTCACCCAGAAGGTCCAGGTGGACGTCCAGGGCGAGATGCTCGCCCTCAAGAACACCGTGAACACCATGGTCGACCAGCTCGACTCCTTCGCCGACGAGGTCACCCGCGTGGCCCGCGAGGTCGGCAGCGAGGGCAAGCTGGGCGGCCGCGCGAACGTCAAGGGCGTGTCGGGCATCTGGAAGGACCTGACCGACAACGTCAACTCCATGGCCAACAGCCTCACCTACCAGGTGCGCAACATCTCGCAGGTGACGACGGCGGTGGCGGCCGGCGACCTCACCAAGAAGATCACCGTGGACGCCCAGGGCGAGATGCTGGAGCTGAAGGACACCATCAACAAGATGGTGGACCAGCTGTCCGCGTTCGCCGACGAGGTGACCCGTGTGGCCCGCGAGGTGGGCACCGAGGGCAAGCTGGCCGGCCAGGCGCACGTGCGCGACGTGTCCGGGGTCTGGAAGGACCTGACCGACAACGTCAACTCCATGGCCAACAACCTCACCTACCAGGTGCGGCAGATCTCCATGGTCACCCGCGCCGTCGCGGCCGGCGACCTCACCAAGAAGGTCACGGTCAACGCCAAGGGCGAGATCCTGGAGCTCAAGGAGACCATCAACGTGATGGTCGACCAGCTGTCGGCGTTCGCCGACGAGGTCACGCGCGTGGCCCGCGAGGTGGGCACCGAGGGCAAGCTGGGCGGCCGCGCCGACGTCAAGGGCGTCTCGGGCATGTGGAAGGACCTCACCGAGAACGTCAACTCGATGTCGCACAACCTCACCACGCAGGTGCGCAACATCTCCGAGGTCACCACCGCGGTCGCGGCCGGCGACCTCACCAAGAAGATCGACGTCAACGCCCAGGGCGAGATCCTGGAGGTGAAGACGACGGTCAACACGATGGTGGACCAGCTGTCTGCGTTCGCCACCGAGGTCACCCGCGTGGCCCACGAGGTGGGCAGCCAGGGCCAGCTGGGCGGCCAGGCCAAGGTCGAGGGCGTCTCGGGCACGTGGATGCAGCTCACCGACAGCGTCAACGGGCTGGCCGGCAACCTCACCACCCAGGTGCGCGCCATCGCCGAGGTCGCCAACGCCGTCGCCAAGGGCGACCTGACCCGCAACATCCAGGTCGACGCCCGCGGCGAGATGGAGCAGCTCAAGGACAACATCAACCTGATGGTGTCCAACCTGCGCGAGACCACCGCCACCCAGCGCGACGCCGACTGGCTCAAGTCCAACCTGGCCCGCATCTCCGGCCACATCCAGGGGCACCGCGACCTGCACGAGCTGGCCCGCCTCATCATGACCGAGGTGACGCCGCTGATGAACGCCCAGCACGCCGCCTGCTACCTGCCCGAGGACATGGACGACCAGGAGGCGTTCCTGTTCTACGCCGGGTTCGGGTTCGAGCCCTCCGAGGCGCGCCGCCGCATCCGCAAGGGCGTCGGCCTGGCGGGGGAGGCCCTGGACCAGCAGATCGAGCTCGAGGTCGGCAACATCCCCGACGGCTACGTCACCATCGACTCCGGCCTGGGCGGCGCGCAGCCGCGCCACCTGTACATCCTGCCGATCGTGTCGGAGGAGCGGGCGCTGGGCGTCCTGGAGTTCGCCTCCTACGACGAGTTCCGCGAGATCCACAAGAACTTCCTGCGCCAGCTGGTCGCCCTGCTGGGCACCACGATCAACACGATCCTGGCCAACAAGCGCACCGAGGACCTGCTGGAGCAGTCCCAGCAGCTCACCAACCAGCTGCGCGAGCGCTCCAACGAGCTGCAGCGCCAGCAGGAGGAGCTGCGCAACAAGAACGCCGAGCTGCGCCAGAAGGCCACCCAGCTGGCCAACCAGAACCGGGCCATCGAGCTCCAGAACCAGCAGATCCAGCGCTCCCGCAACGCCCTGGAGGAGCGCGCCCACCAGCTCCAGGTCTCCTCCAAGTACAAGTCGGAGTTCCTGGCGAACATGTCGCACGAGCTGCGCACGCCGCTCAACAGCCTGCTGATCCTGGCCCGGCTGCTGGCCGACAACGCCGAGCAGAACCTCACCCCCAAGCAGGTGGAGTTCGCCCAGACCATCCACAAGGCGGGCAGCGACCTGCTGCTGCTCATCGACGAGATCCTCGACCTGTCCAAGGTCGAGGCGGGCCGGGCCGAGGTCTCGCCCAGCGAGGTCTCCATCGACCAGCTCGTCGACTACGTGGAGGCGACGTTCCGGCCGGTCACCAGCGACCAGGGGCTGGCGTTCGCGGTGGACGTCTCCCCGGACATCCCCGACGTCCTGTGGACCGACGAGCAGCGGCTCCAGCAGATCCTGCGCAACCTGCTGTCGAACGCGGTCAAGTTCACCCCGCAGGGCGAGGTGCGGCTGCTCATCGAGCCCGCGTGGGCGCTGGACGACGCCGACCTGGAGATGTTCGTCGAGAACGAGGAGATCATCGCGTTCACCGTCGCCGACACCGGCATCGGGATCGCCGAGGACAAGCTCCAGGTGATCTTCGAGGCGTTCCACCAGGGCGACGGCGGCACCTCCCGCCGGTTCGGCGGCACCGGGCTGGGCCTGTCCATCAGCCGCAACTTCGCCCGCCTGCTCGGCGGCGAGATCCGGGTGCAGAGCGTCCCCAACCAGGGCTCGACCTTCACCCTGCTGCTGCCGGTGCGGCTGCCCGAGGACGCCGCCGAGCGCGCCGGGGAGGACACCGGGCTGGACTCGGTGCCCGCCCTGGAGTCCGGCCGCGACGACGACTTCGGGATGCCCCCGGAGGAGTTCGACGCGGCGGTGGCGGCGCTGACCGACCCGGGCACCGAGGCGCTGCCCGCCGTGCCCGTGCTCAAGGCGCCCGAACCCGCCGCGGAGTCGCAGGCGGCCTCCGGCGGGTCCGAGTCGGAGCGGCAGGGCGAGCCCCGCACCGATCCCGAGCGCCGCGCCGTGCTGGCCGGCCGCCGGGTCCTCATCGTCGACGACGACGTGCGCAACGTGTTCGCGCTGACCAGCGCCCTGGAGGCCCAGGGCCTGGAGGTCCTGTACGCCGACAACGGCCACGAGGGCATCGCCAAGCTGGAGGCCAACGAGGACATCTCCCTCGTCCTCATGGACGTGATGATGCCCGACCTGGACGGCAACCAGACCACCGAGCGCATCCGGCAGATGCCCCAGTTCGCGGACCTGCCGATCATCTCGCTGACGGCCAAGGCCATGCAGGGCGACCGCGAGCGCAGCCTGGAGGCGGGCGCCTCCGACTACGTCACCAAGCCCGTGGACCTGGACCACCTGCTGGACGTCATGCGGCACTGGCTGACCGTCGACCCGGCGGACAGCACGCCCGGATCCGCCACCGACCCCGGGGCCGCGGCGGCGGTGGGCGCCGTGAACCGGCACAATGGCGCGGAAGGAGACAGCAGCCGCAGCAGTCTCGGGGATGACACCGGCCCCACGGGGAACACCGGCAACGACCCGACCGAAGACCTGGAGTGACCGCCGTGACCCAGAAGGCCAACATCCTCCTCGTGGACGACCGCGACGAGAACCTCATCGCGCTGGAGGCGGCCCTCACGTCCCTGGACCAGAACCTGATCCGCGCCGGATCCGGGGAGGAGGCGCTCAAACACCTTCTGGGCACGGACTTCGCGGTCATCCTGCTGGACGTGGTCATGCCGGGGATGGACGGCTTCGAGACGGCCGCGCACATCAAGCAGCGCGAGAAGACCAAGGACGTGCCGATCATCTTCCTGACGGCCCAGGAGATCGACCGGCACCAGGTCTTCCGCGGCTACGCCTCGCGCGCGGTCGACTTCCTGCTCAAGCCGTTCGACCCGTGGGTGCTGCGCTCCAAGGTGGAGGTGTTCGTCGAGCTGCACCAGCTCAAGGCGCAGATGCGCGAGCAGGCCCGCACCCTCCAGCGCGACCTGGGCCAGGAGACCGGGGAGCCCGGCAAGGTCCTGGCCGAGCAGCTCGCCCAGCGCTCCGGGCAGGTGCAGGAGGAACTGGCCGAGCTGCGCCGCCACATCGTCGACGCCTACCAGGACACCGACCAGCCGCTGGTGGACGGGGTGCGCCGGGTGGACCGCGCGTTCTCCCGCCTGTCCACCCTCATCGACACCCTCCACGGCCCCGAGGACTGACCCCGGCCCGGCGCCGGGCTACCGCGGCCGGGGCGGGAGCGCCAGGCCGATGTGCTCGCCGATCTCCTCGATCAGGCCGAGGTCGGCCAGGCGGAAGCTGCCCCGGTTGCTGCGCCGGATCAGGGTGAGCGCCCCGCGCACGCCCCGGCTGCCGCGCAGCGGCACCGACAGCAGCGAGCCGGCGCCGAGCACCGACAGCAGCGGCGCCCCCGAGGAGGCGCGGCCCAGCACGCCCTCCTCCTCGATCAGGGGGAACAGCAGCGACTGGCCCCGCCCCAGCACCTCGCCGGGGATGTCGGCGTCCTCCGGCACCGCCCCGGACACCTCCTCCCGCTGCTCGTCGGTGGCGTCGGGCGGGCCGGCCACCACGGCGCGGCGCGCCGCCCGCGGGTCCGGCAGGTCGCACACGTCCACGATCACCCAGTCGGCGTAGGAGTCGGCGAGCAGCTCGGCGGCGTCGGCCAGCGCCAGCGGCTTCCCGGCCCCGCCCGGGCCGGCCGAGCGCAGCAGCAGCCGGGTCATCCGGGTGAGCACGTCCAGCCGGCGCGCGGCCAGCACCACCACCTGGTCCTCCACCTCCGGCTCCAGCGGGGCGGGGCCCTCCTCCTCGCCTCCGTTCATCGGCGGCGACATCGCCACCAGGACCAGCGGGTTCGGCTCGGTGGGCAGCTCCACCCGGGTCAGGGTGAGGTGCACGTCCTCGGCCCAGCCGCGCTGGGCCAGCCGGGACTCCAGGTCGGCGTCGCCGTCCCCGCGCACCACCGCCGCCAGCCACGACCGCATCGCGGCCCGCCGCCGCAGGTCCACGAAGTGCACGAACGGCTTGCCGGTCAGGTACCCGGGGCCGCTGCCCAGCCGGGTCGCGCCGGCGTGGTTGATCCGCCGGATGTACCCCTCGTGGTCGAGCAGCACGACCGGCACGCTCAGCTCGGTGAACATGGCCCGCAGCAGCGCCCGGTCGCCGTCGTCGCCCTGGCGGCGCTGTTCGGGCGGTTCGGCGTGCGCCTGCGCCAGTCGGCCGCCGGCCTCGCCGAGCAGGCGCTCGGCGTACTCCAGCTCGGCGAGCGCGGCCTCGGCCGTGCTCTGCCCGTCGTCCGGGTACATGGTGTGCGTATCGCGCAGGGCCGCGATGCGCTCGCCCAGAGCGGTGATCTCTCGTTGCAGCTCCGCCAGGTGCACGCGGGCACTCCCTGTCGTCGCGGTCGGCCATGACCATCACGACGCTAACGGATGTGCCCTCCCGCGGCGGCACGGGGCTACCGTGGTCCTGGGAGAAGCAAGGAGGCCGGATCGTGTGGATCGAGCGCCTGGCCCGCGACATCGGCGCGCTGGGGCACAGCGAGGGCACGACCCTCGAACGCGCTCTGGACCAGATGGGCCGGTCCGCCGCGCTCGGCGTGCCCGGGTGCTCGGCGGCGCTGGTGGTGGTCTGGCGGGAGGTGGCGGGGCCCGACGGCTCGGTGCGCCACGTCGTCGTCGACTACGGCGCCTCCCACGCCGACCTGGCCGCGGCCTTCGAGCACCAGTACACCACCGACCAGGGGCCGGCCGTGGAGGCGGTGCGCGAGATGCGCCAGGTGCGGGTGGGCGACGTGCTGCGCGAGTCCCACCGCTGGCCGCACTACACCAGCATGGCCGTGCAGTGCGGGGACCGCTCCTCCCTCACCCTGCCCAGCCCGCTGCCCGGAGACGGCGCCGACGCGGACCGGGTGGTCACGTTCGGGGTGCACTCCGTGCGCCCGGACGCCTTCGACGAGGGGGTGGTCGCCCCGCTGACCGCGCTGCTCGCCGAGCACGCCGCCGCGTCGCTGGCCAACGTGGGGCGGCGTACCGACGAGGCGCGCCAGAGCGCGCACATGCGCCGCGCCATGTCCGCGCGCACCGTCATCGACCAGGCCAAGGGCATCATCATGCACGCCCGGGGCTGCGACGCCGACACCGCTTTCGCGGCGCTGCGCGAGGTCGCCCAGCGCAACCGCAAGCGGGTCGTGGACGTCGCCCGCGACCTCGTCGCCGAGAACGCGGGCGCCAGGCCCTCCGCCCCCTCGGGTGAGTGAGCCGGGGGACCCGGAGCGGTGTCCCGAACCCTCCGCGGGGGCGGACGAGTCCCGAGCGTGATCGAAAGACGCCATGATGGGCAGGGGCCGGGTGCCGTGACCGGCCGATCCGACGGCAAGGAGTGGCGAGCGTGACGTCATCAGACATCTCGATCCGTCGCGAGGACGGGATCGTCGTCGTGACCCCCGTGGGGGAGATGGACGCGGTGACCTCGCCCGCGCTCGCCGAGGTGCTGGACGGGATCCTGTCGCCGGACCCGCCGCACGGCGTGGTCGTCGACTTCACCAAGGTCGGGTTCTGCGACTCCCGGTGCATCGGAGTCCTGGTCGCCGCCTACCGCCAGGCCCGCGACCTGGGGCTGGGCCTGGTGGTCGCCGAACCGCAGCGCCAGGTGATGCGCCTGTTCATGATCGCCGGGATCGACCAGGTCATCCCGATCGCCGAGACCGTCGGCGGGGCCGTCGAGGACCTCCAGGACTGAGGACCGCCCTCAGCGGACGCCCTCGCGGTCCTTCTCCCCCCACGCCCCGTCGAGCGGGACGTCCTCCACCCGGCGGTCCAGGAAGTGCAGGCGCACCGACGACCCCTCGCCGCGGCCGGTGATCTCCAGGAAGTCGCAGATCTGCCGGGTGATCCACAGCCCGTAGCCCCGGGGGCGCAGCCCGTCCGAGGGCCGGTAGCCGGTCAGCGGGTCGGTCGGCCCGCCGCGTTCGTCGGAGACGTCGCACACCCAGCGGTCCCCGGTCCGCCACACCCGCACGCCGCCCTTGCCCGCGCCGTGCTCCAGCACGTTCGCGGCCAGCTCGTTGACCGCCGTCACCAGGCGCTCCACCTGGTCGGCGTCCATCCCCTCGGCCTCGCCCAGCGCGGCCAGCTCCCGGCGCAGGCGCGGCAGCGACGGGCCGATCTCCAGCCGGTGGACGGCCCCGTGCACCGGGAGCGGCTCCGGGGCGCGCGGCCGCGTGCCGAACGCGGCCGTCCCCTGGTACGACGGGTTCGGGTACGGCCCGTCGGCGCCGATGAGCACCGGGTGGGTGGCGAGCACCGCGGCCCGGTCGCGTGGCGTCAGCGCGCGCTCGTCGTGCGCGCACACCAGGCGCATCCGCACGGGGGCCAGGGCCGTGCACAGCACCGACTCCCAGCGCCGCCACTCGCGGGTCTCCAGGGCCCCGTGGACGGCCGGGGGCTCGGCGATGACGAGGACGCCCTCCGGGTGCGCCGAGGCGAGCCGGTGCAGCGCCGCCAGGGCGCGCCCGGGGGAGGCGTACAGGCGGGCGCGGTCCACGGCGCGCACGCGCGCGCGGGCGTCCTCCGGCAGCGCGGACAGCAGCGCGTCGGCGCGCTCGTCGGAGACGGCGAGGAGGGTGCGGGCGTCCCCGGCGTCGCGGAGCAGCCCGGTCACCGTTTCGCGGAACCACCGGTCGCGGCGGAAGAGGAGGCCCTGGTGTTCGAAGGTCATGGGTCCGTGGTCGGCGGGTCGGGGGTCACGGCTCCCGGGCGCGGGAACCGCCGTCCGAGATGTACCCGCTGCGGCCCCCCGGGGAGAACACCGGGGGGCCGGTAACGCGGACGCGGAGCGAGGCGGGCCACGAGGGTCAGTGCGCGGCGGCGGACAGCACGAGGCCGTCCGCTTCCCCGTCGAGTTCGTCGCGCTCGGCAGGACGGGGCCGGGCGCGGTCGTAGGCGATCTCGGTCTCGATCGCGATCCGTTGCCAGGTGAACCGGGAACGGGCTCGGTCCACCGCGGCGATGCCGTACGCGGTGCTCATGGTGGGGGTGCCGAGCACCGAGCGCACGGCCCGGGCGACCTCGTCGGGGTGGCCGAACCGCATCAGTACGCCGCTGGTGCGGTGCAGGACCGCGCCGGGGACGGCTCCGGTCGCGGTGGCCACCACGGGCAGGCCGCACGCCATGGCCTCCAGGACGGCCCCTCCGTAGGGGTCGTAGGAGGAGGCGGACACGTACACGTCCGCCGAGCGCAGCAGGCGCGGGAGCTCCTTGCGCTCCACCGGGCCGACCAGGTGCAGGCGGTCGTCGACGCCCGCCTCCTTGGCCCGGAGTTCGAGTCGTCGGGCGTCCTCGTCCAGGGAGACGTTCGTGTGGGCGGTGGTGGAGACCAGCAGCAGCTCGGCCTCGGGGAGCCGCAGCAGGGAGTCCACCAGGCGCTCGGCTCCGCCGGCGCGGTCCGGGGAGGTGACCGCCACCAGGCGGGGGCGCTCGCCGCGCGAGGACCGCCAGTGCTCGGAGGAGGTGCCGCCCTCCACGGTGAAGTGGTCGGTGTCCACGCCGAACGGCACGACGCTCACGTGGTGGCGGGGCACGCCCAGGCGGGCCAGCTCGTTCTGCTGGTCGGTGGAGCCGACCAGCACACGGTCGGCGCGGGACGCCAGGATGGACTCCATCCGGGCGCGCTGGGGGTCGCTGTCCAGGCCGGAGCGCTGCTCCCCGGCGTTGAGCGAGTGGAAGGTCTGCACCAGGGGGATCGAGCTCTGGTCGCGCTCGCTGTGCGCCTGGGCGTGCAGGGCGGCCAGGCCGCTGGTCCAGCCGATGGCGTGCAGGACGTCGGGACGGTCCTCGTCGAGGACGGCGGCGAGGGCGGTCCCGAACGCGCCGGTGTGCTCGGCGTGCTCCTGCTCGTGCAGCGGCCTGGCCGGGCCCGCGTCGAGGTGGGTCACGGAGACGCCGCGCGCCATCCGGGTGCGCCCCTCGGGCTGGTCCGGGTCGCTGCGGCGGACGTAGACGGTGACCTTGTGGCCGCGTTTGGCCAGCTGTCGGGTGAGGGCGCACAGGTGCAGGCTCGCGGGGCAGGCCGGTTCGCCCCGGTGGGCGGGGAGAGGATTGGCGTGTTCGGCGATCATCGCGATCTTCACGAGGCTGAACTCCTAGGCGAGGGCGGGTGCCCGTCGGGATGCCCGGGGGACTCCGGAGCGGGGTCGGAGTCCCCCGGGACGGGCGGATGGTTCGAAGGGCGGTCGGCTCACCGTCGGCGGGCACGCCGAAGGAGGGCGCCCGGCGGTGGATGCCCGACGGCCCGGGGGACGGGTGCGGGGCACCCGTCGAAGGGGAGGGGGAAAAGAGAAAGGAAGGAGAAGGGCAGACGCACGGGAACCACACCAGACGACCTGTTCGAAGGGATACCGTTCGCCACCGTGCGTGACCGTATGTGGATGCACAGTGGTGGTCGTGTGTGTCTGCGTCTTAGACACCCAACGAGGTCATTGTGCCAGACTCCGCCGCCGGGGACAACCGGAGGAGGGCTCCCGGCCGCTGTCGGACACCGCGAACCGAAGGATCGCGGCCGCCCGTGAAGCAGGGTACGGGGGGCCCTGCCGGACACCCGCCGCGGCCGCTACTGTCAATGCGGAGCAACACGTACTCCGGGCAGCGCTTTCGGCACTCGAATCCCGTGCTGGAACTGCATATCCGGGTGTTTTCCGTCATGATGTACCCGGATTTTGACCTACCCCGGCAGTGGCTCGGTACGGTTGCAGAATCCAGACGTTGAACGGGATTCGACCAAGGGTCCGGCGCACGAGTCGGGCAGCGGCCACGGCCGACGAAACGGGAGGAAGGGCGTATGGGTGTCGCTGGTGGGGAAGTCATCGTCACGGCCCTCACGCACCGGGGCGCTATCCGTCCCGCCAACGAGGACGCCATCGTCATGGGGGCCCTGACCGTCGCCAGTGCGAACATGACCTCTCCGGTCCGCTGCGTGCTGCCGGTGAGCGAACCCGTCATCCTGGCGGTCGCCGACGGCATCGGCGGCCAGGCGGCCGGTGAGATCGCCTCCGAGCACGCCGTGCACCGCATGGCGGAGATGGGGCCGCGGCTCGGCGGCCCGGACGAGATCGCCCAGCTGCTGAGCAACATCGACGAGGAGATCAAGGACCACGCGCTCCAGCACACCGAGTTCGCCGGGATGGGGACCACCGTCGCGGGCGTGCTGCTCAACAGCGACGGCAACTTCTGGTTCAACGTCGGCGACTCCCGCACCTACCGCCTGGACGGGCGCCGCCTGGTGCAGCTCTCCGAGGACGACTCCCCGGCGCTGCCCCCCTCCGAGGACGGCCGCCCCGTCACCACCAACTTCATCACCCAGTCCCTGGGCGGGAGCTCGGGCGGCAGCATGGTCCCGCACGTGGGCCGCGACGACGCCGCCGACCCCAGCGCCTGGCTGATGTGCAGCGACGGCCTCTCCGACCTGGTGCTCCCGGAGGAGATGGAGCGGATGATCGCCGAGGCCGGCAGCGACGAGGCCGCCGTCCACGCCCTGTGGCAGGCCGCCATGGAGGCGGGCGGCAAGGACAACATCAGCATCCTGCTCGCCCGCCGCGTCTGACGGCCGCCGCCCCGTATCCCGCAACGCCGGAAGGGCCCGCACACCGACCGGTGTGCGGGCCCTTCCGGTTCCGACCCCTACTGGGAGGAGGAGCCCTTGCGCAGGCGCAGGGCGACCACCGCGACGGCGGCGATCGCGATCACTCCCACCGCGACGATGGCGATGAGGCCCACCGGCAGGGAGCTCCCGCCCTCGTCCTCGGCCGCGGCCTCGGAGGCCTCGACCTCGGCGGGGGACTCCTCCGCGGCGGACGCGCCGGCGTCCTCGGTCGGCTCCGCGGACTCCTCGGCCGGGGCGGCGGCCGCGACGGCCTCCTCGGTCGCCGTGAAGGTCAGGCTGCCCTGGATCGGGTGGCCGTCGGAGGACACCACCCGGTACCCGATCGTGTACTCGCCCGCCTCGTCCAGCGGCGACAGGCCCACGGACACGTCCAGCCCGTCGAACACCAGGTCGCCGTCCTCGTAGGTGGTCTCCCCGTCCGGGCCGGTGACGACCACGGCGCTGCCGGAGCCGCCCTCCATGGGCGCGTTGTTGAACGAGAGCACGACCTCCTCGGGAGCGGTGTCCAGGGTCGCGCCGTCCTCCGGGTTCGACCCGGTCAGAACGTCGTGGGCCAGCGCGGGCGCGGGCGCCGCGACCAGGGCGGCGGCCAGCACGGCGGCCGGGACCAGGGCGCGCCGCAGGGGGGAGGTGTGGTTGCGGGTCATTCTTCTCTTCTTCTCTCGGGCTCGTTCCGCACCGGGGCGGCCGCGCGGCGGCGCCTCCCGGTCTCGTCTCCTATGCCGCCCGGAGCCCGCGGGACGCGGGACCCCGGGACTCGTGCGGCGGGGGAGGGGCGGGCGGGCCGCGCGGCGGGTGCGCCGTGAGCGCGGGTGCGGCCGGCGCCGCCGCGGGGACGGGTGCGACGGCCGCGGGAGCGGGAGGAAGGGAGAGGTCGCGGGCGCTCGCCGGGGGCAGCGCGCGCGAGAGCAGGGCGGCCAGGAACCACAGCGCCGCCTCCCCGCGCGCCAGCAGCGCCGATGCCAGCAGCGCCGCCCACAGGTGCGCCAGCAGCATGCCGGGGGCGAGGCCGAAGGCGTGCGCGAGCACCCCGTGGCCGGAATGGTCGGCGCCGGTGTCGAAGGTCGCGAAGGCGGGGTCGGCCGACCCCTGGAGGATCAGGTGCAGGACGACCTGGGCGCAGGCCATGACGGCGAGGATCTCGCCGAAGCCGCGCATCATGCGGGTGAAGTGCCACAGCACGGGGGTGAGGAAGGCGGTCGCCAGGGCGAACCCGGCCGCCCCCGCGGGCTCGGCGGCCCACAGGTTGTGCCCGACCCAGGCGAGCCCCGTGCACGCACCGGCCAGGGAGGCCGTGCGCAGCAGACGGAGTGTGCCATGGGCGGGTCGCACGTGAGAAAACCTAGATCCTGTCCGATTCGCCCGCAAGGGCACGACGGGCCGCCGGATGCGATCCCCCGCGCATCCGGCGGCCTCCCCGTCGTGGGACGGGTCCTTCTTCCCGGGCCGGTCTCAGACCGCGGGGGCCAACTCGCGGCGCATGTAGCGCCGCTCCTCCGGGGTGGTCCCACCCCAGACTCCGTGGGCCTCCCCGGATCGCAGCGCCCACCGCAGGCATTCCGGGCGAACAGTACAGCTGCGGCAGACGGCGAGGGCCTGCTCGGTATCGGCCCTGCCGATACCGGTGGAGCTCACCGGGAAGAAGATCTCGGGGTCGTACGCACGGCAACGTCCCTGCGTGACCCAGTCCTCGCTCTCGTGGTACAGGCGGTTCACGGGCGCCTCCGATCCGTGGCTGTCGGTCCGTGGCCGGCGGCCCGCGCCGTGTCCTCCACGGCCGGGTCGGCGGAAGTCTCGCGCCGTGCCGCGGCTCCGAAGGTCGGAGCACCGGGGACGGCCGTAGGGTGTCCGGCCGCTCCGGAACTGCGGCGAAGCGATGCGACTAAGTGTAGTACTACATCGGGTCGTACTACAGGGGGTCTTCCTGGAACTCCGCCTTTTCTCCAGGGACCTTGGTCGGATTCCGGGGCGCACGGGGCCCGGCGGCGGCCGGGTCAGGGTCACGGCCGGGGCGCGGCGGCCCCGTTCCCGCGCCGGGGCGAACCCCCTGCGCAGAGCGGCTTTCGCCGAACCCGGGGCGGTCTCCGTGACATCCGCGTTACGGGGGCGTGACATCCGGGCGTCGCCTCCCCCGCGCCGGGAAGACGTTATGTCGCGAGGTTTCCACCGAATTGATGTGACTTAACGCACGCTTAATATTGCTCGTCCAGGCTCTATGTTTGACCCTGACGACCACCACGCGCATTCTTCCGCCCGCGGCGCCCCGGCACGGCGCCGACACGCGGCCGCCGCGCGGAGGTGGTACCGAATCCCCTGCTGGGCGGCGTGTGCGCCGACTTTGCGCGCTCCATCGCGCGGTCCGCGAAAGCCCTGGTCACGGCCTTGGAATCGGGTTAAAGAAACAAGCCCTACCCGGTCGCCTTTCGATGAAACATCCGCGGCGGACCATCTCGTCATCCCATTGACTTTCGTTCGCTAGTTTCAATCGACGTGCCGCATCTACGAACGAATCTCCAAGCCCGCGACCGAACCGACGAGGGAGCCCACGGCTCCGCGCAGAGCGCCGGGGCCGCGGGCCGTGGGGACGTGCGCCTGGCACATCCCGGCCCCGAGGACGGCCCGCACATGTGGGCCCTGGCGCGGGAGGCGGGGATGGACGTCAACTCCCCGTACGCCTACGCCCTCTGGTGCCGGGATTTCGCCGCGACCAGCGTCGTCGCCCGCGACGAGGCCGGTCGTCCCATCGCCTACGTCACCGGTTACGTGCGACCTGACAGCCCGGACACCTACTTCCTGTGGCAGGTCGCCGTGGACCCGGCCCACCGGGGCCGCCGACTGGCCCGACTCATGCTCGACTTCATCGGTGACCGGATCGTCGAACGGGGCATCGACCACCTGGAGGCGACCGTCACCCCGGACAACACCGCGTCGCGAGCGCTCTTCGCATCGTTCGCGCGCGACCGCCGGGCCCGGATCACATGGTCCGCACTCTTCTCCGAGGAGCACTTCCCGAAGGAGAATGGAGACTCACACGAGCCCGAAGACCTCGTGCGCATCGGACCCCTGGGTCTCCCCGACGAAGCACACGTGTGACCGGCCATCCGCACCGCGTCGACCAACCCATCGAGCGGCCACGCCATGAGCCCACGAACCTGGGGAAAGGAACCGAGGAACCCACGATGGAGACCTTCGAGCGCCTGGAATCCGAAGTCCGCGGATACTGCCGGAACTGGCCGGCGGTCTTCGACCGGGCCGTCGGAAGCCATGTCTACGACGAGTCGGGCCGTCCCTACCTGGACTTCTTCGCGGGAGCCGGATCGCTCAACTACGGGCACAACAACCCGGAGCTGAAGACCGCGCTCATCCGCTACCTGACCGAGGACCGCATCGTCCACAGCCTGGACGCCTACAGCGTCGCCAAACGCGACTTCCTCGCGACCTTCGAGGAGGTCGTCCTCCGGCCGCGCGGCCTGGACTACAAGGTCCAGTTCCCCGGCCCGGCGGGCAACAACGCCGTCGAGGCCGCGCTCAAGCTGGCCCGCAAGTACACCGGCCGCGAGACGATCGTCAACTTCACCAACGGCTTCCACGGCATGACCCTGGGGGCCCTGGCCGTCACCGGGAACTCGATGAAGCGCGGCGGCGCGGGCGTGCCGCTGGGCCACGTGGCCACCATGCCGTTCGACAACTACATGGACGGGCGCACCCCGGACTTCCTGTGGTTGCGCAGCCTGCTGGAGGACAGCGGCAGCGGCCTGGACAAGCCCGCCGCGGTGATCGTCGAGACCGTCCAGGGCGAGGGCGGCATCAACGTGGCCGGCGCCCAGTGGCTGCGCGAGCTCTCGGAGCTGTGCCGCGAGCACGACATGCTCATGATCGTCGACGACATCCAGATGGGCTGCGGGCGCACCGGCGACTTCTTCAGCTTCGAAGAGGCCGGCATCGTTCCGGACATCGTCACCCTGTCGAAGTCCATCAGCGGTTACGGTCTCCCCATGGCCCTGACGCTGTTCAAGCGCGAGCTCGACGTCTGGGAGCCCGGGGAGCACAACGGCACCTTCCGCGGCTTCAACCCGGCCATGGTCACCGGCACCGAGGCGCTGCGCCGCTTCTGGACGGACGACGCCTTCAGCGCCGCGACCAAGGCCAAGGGCGACCTCGTGGCCGCCCGCCTGGACGAGATGGCCGCCGAGCACGTCGACCTGGGCGCGCACGTGCGCGGCCGGGGCCTGGCCCGGGGGCTGGCGTTCACCGACACCTCCGTGGCCAAGCGGGTCGCCGCCGAGTCCTTCGAGCGCGGCCTGCTGCTGGAGACCTCCGGTCCCGAGGACGAGGTCGCCAAGCTCCTGCCCCCGCTCACCATGACGGAGGAGGAGCTGACGGCGGGCCTGGACATCATGGCCGACGCGGCGCGCGCCGCCGTCAAGGTCGCCCAGCCCGCCTGACACACGGACACCGCTCGGGGCCGGTCGGCCGCCCGTGGGGGTGGCCGACCGGCCCCGTGCCGTACACGACAGCCATGTGCGCACACGAGCGCACCGATGAGGAGGAGAATCCCGTGATCGTTCGCAGCCTGGACGAGATCACCGACACCGAGGCGGACATCAAGACGGAGAACTGGCGCAGTCGCCGCATCGTCCTGGCCAAGGAAAAGGTCGGCTTCTCCTTCCACGAGACCGTGCTCTACGCCGGTACCGAGTCGACGTTCTGGTACGCCAACCACGTCGAGCTGGTCCACTGCATCGAGGGCGAGGCCGAGCTGACCAACGAGGAGACGGGGGAGAAGCACATCATCACCCCCGGCACCCTCTACCTCCTCAACGGCCACGAGCGGCACACCGTTCGCCCCAAGACCGACTTCCGGGTGCTGTGCGTGTTCAACCCGCCGGTGACCGGCCGCGAGGTTCACGATGAGAACGGCGTCTACCCGCTGGTCGTGGAAACGGACTGACCGGGCCCTCCCGGCAGGGAGGCCCCCGCGGGAGCGGTCCCGGGTCCGCCCGGGACCGCTCCCGCTTTCCGTCACCCGGGGTGACGGGTGTGCTGCGACGGGGTAGATACCGGTGCATCCGCGATCGTTGTACCGCCCATTGAATAACCAGTACATAACGGACCACCCGGGGGTCGTTACCTCCGGAGGGCCTCGGGGAGGGAGACCCCCGTACCGGAGCCGGTCCGGCCGCCGACCAGCGGCGGGGCCGCGACTCCACGGCGCGGCGCCGAGCGGGACCACCCGCGGAGCGCGACGGACCGCGCGAGCGATGCGAGGAGTGAGAGTGAAGATGCAGGTATCAGCGAACAGTCGACGGGCCCCCGGGCGCCGGGACGCGTTCCGCCTGGCCGGCGTGGGGGCGATCACCCTCGGGCTCGCCGCGTGCACACGCGTCGAGAACGGCGGAGGAGGGGGCGCCGGCGGCGGCGGACAGGCCGACACCGGACTCCTGGACAGGCTGCGCGAGCAGGGCTTCGTCAACGTCGGGCTGGCCAACGAGATCCCGTTCGGCTTCGTGGACGGCGACAACAACCCGGCGGGCCAGTCCCCGGCGGTCGCCCAGGCGGTCTTCGAGGAGCTGGGCGTCCCCGAGATCCGGGCCAACCCGGTCGCCTGGGACGGGCTCATCCCGGGCCTCCAGGCCAGCCAGTTCGACGTGATCGCCGCGGGCATGTTCATCACCCCGGAGCGCTGCGAACAGGTCGCCTTCACCGAGCCCACCGCCACCTCGCCCGAGGCGTTCATGGTGGAGTCCGGCAACCCGCACGACATCAGCCACTTCACGGACTTCGTGGACAACTCCGACCTGCGGCTCGCGGTGCTCAACGCCTCGGTGGAGCAGGGCTACGCGGAGCACTTCGGCGTCCCGGCGGGCCAGATGGAGCTGATCCCCGACCAGACCACCGGCTACGAGCTGCTGGAGTCGGGCCGGGTCGACGCCGTCTCCATGCTGAGCGTCTCCCACCACTACCTGCTCCAGGACCGGGGCGGCGACTTCGACGTCACCGAGCCCTTCTTCCCGGAGATCGACGGCCGCGAGGAGAAGGGCTGGGGCGGCCTGTGCGTGCGCCCCGCCGAGCAGGGGCTGCTGGAGGAGATGAACCGGGTCATCGCCGAGTTCACCGAGAGCGGCCGCCTGCTGGAGCTGGGCGAGGAGTGGGGCTTCACCGAGGCCGACCTGCCCGACGGCACCACCACCGCCGAGCTCTGTGAGGGCTGATCCCTCGTGGATTTCCTCATCGAGCGGTTGCCGATCTACCTGGACGGCGCCTGGGTCACCATCCAGCTGACCGCCGGCGGAATCGCGCTGGCGTTCGTCCTCGCCATGTTCTTCGGCATCCTGGGCACCCGCCCCGAGTGGCTGCCGCGGGCCGTGGCCACGACCTACGTCGAGGTCTTCCGCGGGGTCTCCGCGCTGGTGCTGATGTTCTGGATGGCGTACGCGCTGCCCGTCCTCACCGGCTACCAGCTGGACGGCCGGTTCGCGGCGATCGTCGCGGTGGGCCTCAACGTCGGCGCCTACGGCGCCGAGGTCGTGCGCGGTGCGATCAAGGCCGTGCCCAAGGCCCAGTTCGAGGCGACCGTCGCCCTGGACATGACCTGGTTCCAGCGCATGCGCCTGGTGATCCTGCCGCAGGCCTGGGCGCAGATGCTGCCGACCTTCGGCAACCTGTCCATCGAGCTGATGAAGGCCACCGCCGTGTCCTACCTCATCGGTGTCGCCGACATCAGCGCCATCGCCGAGCGGATGCGCCAGGCGACGGGGGAGACGGTGCTCGCCTTCAGCGGCGCGCTGGTCCTGTACTTCCTCATCGCCCAGGTGCTCATCTTCGGCGTGCGCCTGCTGGAGCGCCGGGCCAACCACCGGCTGGGGCGCGTCCCGCCGGGTGGCCGGGGGGTCCTGGGCCTGCTGCGGCCGCCCGCGCTGACCGCGTCGGGGGGTGCGAAGTAGATGTTCTGGGACTTCGAATGGACCTTCCGGGTCCTGCCCGACCTCATGCGGGGCCTGGCGGTCACCGTCCAGGCGACCCTGCTGGGCTACCTCATCGCCCTGGTGCTGGGGCTGGCCATCGCGATGGTCCGCCGGGTGCCGGTGGTCGGGACCGCCGTGCACGCCGTCATGGAGTTCGTCCGCACCACCCCGCTGCTGGTCCAGCTGGTGTTCGTGTTCGCGCTGGCGCCCTCCACGGTGTCGGCGCTGACCGTGGGCATCGTGGTACTGGGCGTGCACTACGCGGCCTACACCGCCGAGGTGTACCGCTCCGGGATCGAGGGCGTGGCCAAGGGCCAGTGGGAGGCGGCCCGGGCGCTCAGCCTGCCCGCCTCGCGCACCTGGGGCGCGGTGGTGCTGCCCCAGGCGATCCGCAAGGTCATCCCGGCGCTGGGCAACTACCTCATCGCCATGTTCAAGGACACCCCGCTGCTGCTGGCGATCACCGTGGTCGAGCTGCTCGCCACCGCGCGCCAGGTCGGCAGCGCGGACTTCCGCATCGTGGAGGCCTACACCGTGGTCGGGTTCCTGTTCCTCCTGGTCAGCATCCCCTCCGCGATCATCATCCGACGACTGGAGCGACGTTATGCCGCCGTCTGACACTTCGGCGCTGATCAACTTCGACCAGGTGGTCAAGCGCTTCGGCGACCTCACCGTGCTGGACCACCTGGACTTCTCGGTCGCCCCCGGCGAGAGGGTCACCCTGATCGGGCCGAGCGGCTCGGGGAAGACGACCATCCTGCGCCTGCTCATGACCCTGGAGAAGGTGACCGACGGCCTGATCGAGGTGGACGGCGAGCCGTTCAGCCACATGTCCCGCGGGGGCCGGCTGGTCCCGGCCAACGAGGCCTACCTGCGCCCGCGCCGCAAGCGGATCGGGATGGTGTTCCAGCAGTTCAACCTGTTCCCGAACATGACGGTCCGCAAGAACCTCACCGAGGCCCCGGTCCACGTGCTGGGCCTGTCCCGAGGGGAGGCGGACGCCCGGGCCGAGGAGCTGCTGGACCTGGTGGGGCTCTCGGACAAGATCGACGCCCACCCCTCCCAGCTCTCCGGCGGCCAGCAGCAGCGGGTGGCGATCGCCCGCGCGCTGGCGATGCGGCCGGAGATCCTGCTGCTGGACGAGGTGACCTCGGCGCTGGACCCGGAGCTGGTGGCCGGGGTGCTCGACGTGCTGCGCACGGTCGCCGAGACCACGGACATCACGATGCTGTGCGTGACCCACGAGATGGGGTTCGCGCGGGACGTGTCGCACCGGGTGCTCATGTTCGACAAGGGCCGGATCGCCGAGGAGGGGACGCCGGACGAGATCTTCGGCGACCCCAGGGAGGACCGCACCAAGGAGTTCCTCCGTTCGGTGCTGGACAACGGGCACTGACCGGAGCGCCGTTCCCCGGGGGCGGGCGGGCCGCGGGCCCGCCCGCCCCCGGGGTCTTCGATGGCGACATACCGTAGTCGTAAAGTAGCTTTTAGTTTCCTCCTGGGCAGAATGGGTGTTCTGAGGCAGGGGGGACTCTTGTGACCATGGTGCGAAGATGGGGGCTGGCCGGGTGGACGGCGGCGGCCCTCCTGGTCATCGCGGTGACCATGGCCGTCGACCCCGGCCTGCGCCACGACACCTTCGGAACCCCGGTCGTGTTCCTGATCTCCTGGGGGCCGATGCTCCTGGGGGGCCTGGTGGCCTGGGGGCTGGTCGGGGCGTTCGGCCGGCGGGCGGAACTGGACCGGCGCATCGCCGCCGCCATGCAGACCCACCCCATCAACCGCGAACTCGGCTGGCTGGCCCTCTTCCTGGTGGGGTTCGTGCTGTGCATGGTCGTGCTCAGCACCATCCTGCACCTGTACGGGTCGGAGATCGGGGCCGACCTCGAGATGTCGTCGTCCCTGGTGTCGCGGCTGCTGTTCCTGTTCACGCTGCCGTTGCTGGTCATGGACCGTTCGGGGGTGGTCCTGGACGGCCGCGGGACCGCCATGCCCTCCATCGCCCTCAAGGTCGAGCAGCCCTGGCGGTGGCTGGGCCTGGTCCCGGTCGTCCTCGTGCTGGCGCTGGTCGGCTACATCCTGGTGCCCGCCAACGGCCTGCCCGAGCCGTCGTTCCCGCTCTTCGGGTTCGTGCTGGCGTTCGCGCTGATCTCCGTGTGCGAGGAGATCTTCTTCCGCGGGATGGTGCAGACGAGGCTGGAGATCATCATGGGGCCGTGGGGAGGGATCGTGGCCACCTCGATCCTCTTCGCCCTCATGTACGCGATCATCCAGCCCTACGACCCGGTGGCCCAGCTCCCCGGGGACGGCCTGGTCTACGACCTGGGCCTGGCCCTGCTCACCTACGGCACGGCGAGCCTGCTCTACGGCTACCTGTGGCTGTGCTTCCGCAACACCTGGCTCAACGTGCTGCTGCGGATCGGCGTGTTCCTCATCCTCACGCCCCCCGACTTGGAGCCCATGATGGTGTAGGGCGAAATCACCCCTGAGGTCTGAAAAGTCCGAATGCCCGGTCGGCGGTCCGGTGTGTCGGCTCGCCTTTTCTTCCCTATTCCGGCCGTTGTCACGTGCATGGGCCGAAACCTGCGCAATCTATGCTCGGTAAGTGCAGGTGTTCGTGTGCATCTGGGTACAGAAGGTCCATAGCGGTCGTGTCGCGGTCATTTCCCCCTCACGGGGATGTCACCGGCCGGTCATGAAAAGGGGGGAGTCTGCCAGCTGTGAGCACGGAACCCGTATCGACGCCAGCCGGTCCCAGCACCACCGAGCCCCGAGGCCTCCCCGCCGATCGTTTCATGGACCGCGAGGAGGGTTGGCTCCGCTTCAACCAGCGGGTCCTCGAACTGGCGGAGGACAAGGACATCCCCCTGCTGGAGCGCGCCCGCTTCCTGGCCATCTTCTCCAGCAACCTCGACGAGTTCTTCATGGTCCGCGTCGCCGGCCTCAAGCGCCGGCTCGCCACCGGGCTCTCCGTCGCCTCGTCGAGCGGACACCACCCCCGCGACCTGCTCGAACGGATCTCCGAGTTCACCCACGACCTCATGCTGCGGCAGACCGCCTGCTTCCAGAACAGCGTCGCCCCCGCCCTGCGCGAGGTCGGGATCCGCATCGTGCGCTGGAACGACCTCGACGCCGCCGAACGCGAGTACCTGCACGGGTACTTCCGCCGCTCCATCTACCCGCTGGTCACGCCGTTCGCGGTGGACTCGGCCCACCCCTTCCCCTACATCTCCGGCCGGTCGCTCAACCTGGCCGTGACCGTCCGCGACCCGCGCGACGAGCGCCGCATGTTCGCCCGCGTCAAGGTGCCCGGCTCGCTGCCCCGGTTCATCGAGCTGAGCACCAAGGGCGGCGGCCGCTTCGTGCCGGTCGAGGACATCATCGCCGCCCACCTGCCCCAGCTCTTCGAGGGCATGGAGGTCGTGGACCACCACGCCTTCCGGGTCACCCGCAACTCCGACCTGGAGGTCGACGAGGACGAGACCGACGACCTCGTCACCTCCCTGGAGAACGAGCTGCTGCGCCGCCGCTTCGGGCCGCTGGTGCGCCTGGAGGTCGAGGAGGACATCAGCGACGACACGCTGGCGATCCTCGTCGAGGAACTGGGCGCCGAGGAGGAGGAGATCTACCGGGTCCCCGGCCCGCTGAACCTGGCGGGCCTGGCCCAGATCGCCGACCTGGACCGCCCCGAGCTGCACTACACGCCGATGGTCCCGGTCGAGCCGCGCGCGCTCACCTCCGGGGACCTGTTCGCCACCATCCGCGAGCGCGAGGTGCTGGTCCACCACCCCTACGAGTCCTTCGCCACCACCACGGAGCGGTTCCTCGCCCTGGCCGCCGGCGACCCCAAGGTCGTCGCGATCAAGCAGACCCTCTACCGCACCAGCGGCGACTCGCCCATCGTGGAGTCGCTCATCGAGGCGGCCCGCGAGGGCAAGGAGGTCGTGGTCCTGGTCGAGATCAAGGCCCGCTTCGACGAGCAGAACAACATCCAGTGGGCCCGCAAGCTCGAACACGCGGGCTGCCACGTCGTCTACGGCGTGGTCGGCCTCAAGACCCACTGCAAGCTGTCCATGGTCATCCGCAAGGACGACGACGGGCTGCTGCGCCGCTACTGCCACGTCGGCACCGGCAACTACAACCCCAGCACCGCCCGCATCTACGAGGACTTCGGCCTGTTCAGCGCCTCCTCCGAGGTGGGCGAGGACGTCAGCGACCTGTTCAACAGCCTCACCGGGTTCTCCCGCAAGAAGCACTACCGCAGGCTGCTGGTGGCGCCCGCGGCCCTGCGCGAGGGCCTGCTCCAGCAGATCTCCGTCGAGACCGACAACGCCCTCAAGGGCGAGCCCGCGCACATCCGCATCAAGGTCAACTCGCTGGTCGACGAGGAGATCATCGACGCCCTCTACCGCGCCTCCCAGGCCGGGGTCAGCGTCGACCTGTGGGTGCGCGGCAGCTGCGTCCTGCGCGCCGGGGTGCCCGGCCTCTCGGACAACATCCGGGTCCGCAGCATCCTGGGCCGCTTCCTGGAGCACTCGCGGATCTTCGTGTTCGCCAACGGCTGGCGCCCCCAGGTGTGGATCGGCAGCGCCGACCTCATGCCCCGCAACCTCGACCGCCGGGTGGAGGCGCTGGTCCGCATCTCCGACGGGGAGCAGTGCCGCAGGCTCATCGGCCTGATGGACCTGGCGATGTCCGACGACACGTCCTCGTGGCGCCTGCAGCCCGACGGCATCTGGGACCGGGTCACCCACGCCCCCGACGGGCAGCCCCTGGTGGACCTCCAGGACAGCCTGCGCGGCGACCGCCACCTGCGAGTGGTGGAGGGCGGATGAGCGCGGAGGGCGACACCCCCGCGGAGGGGGCCGGCGAGGTCAGGGTGACCAGCGCCTTCCCGCCCCGCACCGCGGCGGTCGGCGGCTACCTGGAGCCCATCCGGGCGGGCGGCACCCTGCTGTGGCGCGAGGGGGAGGCCGGGACCGAGGTCGTCCTCATCCGGCGGCCCGCCCGCGACGACTGGACCCTGCCCAAGGGCAAGCTCAAGAACGGCGAGCACCCCATCATCGGCGCGGTCCGCGAGGTGCAGGAGGAGACCGGCCTGAACCCCGTGCTGGGCCGCCGCCTGCCCCCGCAGCGCTACCTCAAGGACGGCTGGCCCAAGCAGGTCGAGTGGTGGGCGGCGACCCCCGCCGAAGCCGGCGGGGCCATCGACTACCAGGCCAACGAGGAGGTCGACCGGGTCGAGTGGGTCCCGGTGGGGGAGGCGCGCGAACGCCTCACCTACGACCACGACGTGGAGGTCCTGGACAACTTCCGGGCCGGACCCGCGGCGACCTTCCCGGTCATCCTGCTCCGGCACCTGTCGGCGGGGGAGAAGCGCACCTGGGACGACAGCGACCTGCTGCGCCCCCTGGACGAGGTCGGCCGGGCCGACGCCCTGGCCCTGCCGCGGGTGCTGAGCGCCTACGGGCGGCCCGAAGTGGTGTCGTCGGCGGCGGCCCGCTGCACCGAGTCGATGCTGCCGTACACGGTGGAGGCGGACGTGCAGATGCGCACCGAACGGGCCTTCACGGTCCGGGAGGGCACCCCGCCCTACGACGTCAAGGGCGCCCGCGAGGCGTTCGCCGAGATCCTCGGAGCCGGACGGCCCACGGTGGTGTGCACGCACGGGGAGCTGATCCCGGACCTGATGGAGGAGGCGCTCACCCGGCTGGGGGCGCCGATCACCCAGCAGCTGGGACTGCGCAAGGGGTCGTTCTGGGTGGTCCACGTGGCCGCCGGGGAGCTGGCCGGCGTGGAGAGGCACGCGGTCCGGGGATAGGTGTGGCCCGGGAGGCGGGAAGGATCCCTTCAGGGCGTGCTGCCATGATGGCCGCATGGCTGAATACAAGGTTTCCCGGAGCGTGGTGGTCGACGCTCCCGCCGCCCGGATCTTCGAGATCCTCGCGTCGCCCGCCCGGCACCCGGAGATCGACGGATCGGGGACCGTGCGCGGCAGCCTCTTCGGTCCGCCGGAGCTGGTCCAGGACGCGCGGTTCGGCATGGACATGAAGATGTTCGGCCTGCCGTACAGGATGACCAACCGGGTGGTGGAGTACGAGAAGGACCGCCTCATCGCCTGGCGGCACTTCGGCCCGCACCGGTGGCGCTACGAGCTGGAGGAGCTGCCCGGGGGCGGGACGCGGGTGACCGAGACCTTCGACTACTCCAGGGGGTTCCCGCTGTTCTACGTGCTGGGCGGGATGCCCGCGCGCAACGCCCGGGGCATCGAGGCGACCCTGGTGCGCCTGAAGGACCTGGCCGAGCGCGGATGACCGGAGGGGGCGCGGTCCCGGCCGGAGCCGGGCCGCGCCTTCTGCCACCGGTGCGGCTAGTAGTAGCCGGGGTAGCCCTCGTGGCCGTGGCCCTGGAGCAGGGCGGGACGCATGTCGCCGTAGCCGGGGTAGCCCTCGTGGCCGTGGCCCTGGGCCCGGGCGGGGCGCTCGAGGTCGTAGCCGTAGCCCTCGTGGCCCTGGACCAGGGCGGGACGCTCGTGGTCGTACCCGTAGCCGTCGTGGCCGCCGGCCGAGGCGGGCGCCGCGGCGAGGCCGAGGGCCGCACCGGCGGTGAGCGTCATCAGGGCGATTCCAGCGATCCGTTTCACGGAAGATCCTCACTCTTAGTAGTTGGTCAATAGCCAACGGTTGCGACTGTAGGTCGCGCGGAGTGGTTTGGCCAGTTCATCGCCCCGGTTCGGGACACATCTCCGACGAAGCGTGGCACGCGTCCGTTCCCGTCCGCCGCTTTCGGGCGTCCGGACGAACCGCCGACCCGCCGCGGTCGTCTCACATTCCGCACCGATCCGCGCCGTTCGGGCCCGTCCCGGCGGATCGCTAGAGTTCGGGCAGTGCCCCGGCCCGTCCGGGCCGGGAGAGCCGTCGAGACGCAGTTGGGGGACCACTGGTGGAAACGACCTTCGGTGACGTCTGGCAGGAGGTGCTGACCACCCAACCCGAGCCGGAGCAGTGGATCGTCATCGGCGCCGCGGTGCTCGCCCTGGCGGCCGTGCTGTTCAACCCCGTGTGGCGGGTGGCCCGCAACGTCGTCACCATCGCCCACGAGGGCGGCCACGCCCTGGTGGCGCTGCTCAGCGGACGCCAGCTCACGGCGATCCGCCTGCACTCCGACACCTCGGGTGTCACCGTCTCGCGCGGCAAGCCGACCGGCGTCGGCATGATCCTGACGGTCTTCGCCGGGTACGTCGCCTCGTCGGTCATCGGCCTGCTCGGCATCGTCGTGCTCATGACCGACCACATCACCGCGCTGCTGTGGCTGAGCCTGGTGGTGCTGGCCGCGATGCTCCTGATGATCCGCAACCTCTACGGCGTGCTCTCGGTGGTGGGCACCGGCGCGGTCGTGTTCGGGATCAGCTGGTTCACCCCCAGCGAGGTCCAGGCGGCCTTCGCCTACCTGTTCATCTGGTTCCTGCTGTTCGCCGGCATCCGCCCGGTGTTCGAGCTCCAGCGCCAGCGCGTGCGCCAGCCCTCCCCGCACTCCGACGCCGACCAGCTGGCCCGGCTCACCGGCCTGCCCGGCACCCTGTGGGTGGTCGTGTTCGGCCTGGTCAACCTCGCCGTCACCGGCCTGGGCGTGTGGATGCTGCTCCTGGCCTGACGCCGCCCCCGGCCCCCGGCGCACGGAAGAAGGGGCGCGACCCGTGCGGTCGCGCCCCTTCCTTGTGTCCGTCGTGGCCGTGCCCGGCCCGCGGCCTCAGCCGTTGTCGGCCCGGGGCGCGGCCAGCGCCTCGGGGACGGTGCCGAACACCGGGATGCGGGTGTCCAGCGCGGTGATCCGCAGGGTCTGCATGATCCGCTGGGCCGGCGCGGCGATCGCCAGCACCGCGCGCTGCTCCCGGGCGGTCTTGTGCGCGCGGATGAGCACGCGCAGCCCGCTGGAGTCGATGAAGCGCAGGTCGGTGCAGTCCAGGACGACGCGCCCGCGCGGCTGCGTGACGAGCGCCTCGGTGACCGCGTCCTGGAACCGGCCCTCGGTGGCCAGGTCGATCTCGCCGTCCAGCGCCAGCACCCGGCCGCTGTCGTGCAGGGTGGACGAGATGGTGAGTGCGGGCATGGCGACTCCGGCGTAGTCGGGACGTGCCCGCCGCGCAGGCGAGGCGGGCCGCATCCCGCGCCGGGCGCGGGCGTCGACCGGTACGTTCAGTGCGTTACCGCGGTAGCCAAGCTGATGGTTCATCATGTCCTCGCGTGCCGCCCCGGTGGTACGGGGCCGGGGATGTGACGCCTTCTCCTCCGCAACGGGGCCTGCGCGGAGCGCGGCCACCCTGGGAACGTCCGAGTGCGGGTCGGAAGTTCCCCGGCGGTCCGCGGGTCACCGGGACCGGAGATCGGCGGCGTGCCGTGCCGGGTGACTCCCGCACCCTTCACGACAACAAGAACCCGCCCCTGGGGGCGGTCATTCCCTCCCTGGGGGAGGTGCGGCGGCCGGATCGGTGGCCGGGATCTTCGGGAGACGGTGACCGCCCGGCCCCCTCGGGGTCCCGGCTGTCCCTCGCATCAGCCGCTCAGCCTCGGACTTTACCACAGTGCCGTGGCCGTTTCGTGACGTGAGCGACGCAAGGTCGTGTTCGTTGCCGTTTGCACCGCGTGGCGTCGATGAGGTAAGCGTCACAGGCAGTGGGCGTTCTCGGTGGGTTCGGGGTCCGGCGCCGGGGCCTCGTCCTCCTGCTCGAGCGCCCACACGCACGCCGACAGCGTGAGCGGTACCGCGACCGTCAGCGCGATCGCCGGGATCGCCACGCCCGAGTCGTTGACGGCGAACCCCACCAGCGCGGTCACCAGGGACCCGGTCAGGCCGGCCCGCAGCGTCGGCGCGTACTCGTAGGCCCGCTGGAGCGCGCCGATCCGCCAGTTGGTGGGCCGGTAGAGCACCGCGAACAGGAACACCAGGGCGCAGGCCGCGAGCAGGGTCAGCTGCCAGTTGCCGAGCGTGCCCAGCATCGCCCCGAGCTTGCGGGCCACCACCGTGCCCGCCTCCCCGTTGAGCACCTGGGCGGCGAACGCCCCGAAGTGGCTGCGCTCCTGGGGCGGGCGCAGGTAGTCCAGCCACGACAGCAGCGTGATCGCCGCGACCGCCGCCGCGACCACGGCCGACAGCCGCAGGAACGTCACCCGCACCCCGGCGATCATCATCGTCGTCACCGCCAGGCCCGGCACCAGCGCGATCACCCCGCCGAAGTCGGTGCCCAGGCCGGGCCAGCCGATGATCGCCACCGACGCCGCCCCCACCACCAGGGCCACCGCCACGGCGGCGCGCCGGCGCCCCCGCACGATGAGCCCGTGGGCGATCCCGGCCACCGCCATGAGCATGCCGGTGGCGAAGGTGGCGAAGGCGATGTTGCCGATCCCGTAGAACCGGCCGCCGACGATCGGCGAGTACCCGGTGGGCGAGTTCATCTGCAGGTGCGCGCCGAAGCACAGGTCGAGGAACAGCACCGCCGTGGTCGCCCCCGCCACCACCGTCATCGGTCCCAGGACCGTGCGCCGCCAGGGGCCGGCCACCGCCAGCACCACCACCAGCGCGTCCGCCGCCAGCACGCACAGCAGCAGCGCCGTGGGCGGTGATTCGGCCGCCCACCACGGGATGAGGTTGGCCAGGTAGCTGGCGACCGGGAACGCCGCCCCGGCCAGGGCCACGATCCGGGTCACCGACAGCACGAGGACCCGCTTGCCGCGCTGCCCGTCGGAGTAGCGGTGCAGGGCGTAGGCGGCGGCCGCGTAGATCAGCAGCTGGACCGCCACCAGCCCGCTGAAGAATCCGGGGATGGCCGCCCCGACCACCACGGCGGCCGTGTTGAAGTCCATCAGCCGCTGCACGGACTCCCCGGTGTCCGCGGGGCGGTTCGTCACGTGCCAGGCCCGCCCGGCGACCGCCGCCTGCGGGTCCATCCGCAGTTCGGCCAGGACGGTGGCGGTGACGTCGGTGAGCACCACCAGCCCCCGCCGCCGGGTCGACTCCGAGGCCAGGAACCCGATGGGCCCGGCCGGGCCCTCCTGCGCCACCTGCGCGCTCAGCGCCGCGGTGAGCTGGGAGGGCGCGCTGTCCATGGACACGCCCACCACCATGAGCGAGGACCCGGTGGGCAGCATCGAGACGAGCGTGCGCAGCCGCCCGTCCAGCATCTCCAGCGCCTCCTCGCGGTCCACCTGCGGGACGTCGTCCCGGTCGGGGCCGTCGGGGTCGGTCGAGAAGGGGTCGTCCTCGGGGTACAGGCGGGTGAGGTCGGGCAGCTCCACCGCGGCCAGGGCCACGCCCTCCAGGCGTTCGGTGTCGAGGTCGCCCACCCCCGCCAGGTAGTGGTCGACCCGCCCCTGACCGTCGGCGACGCCCAGCGCCGCCCCCGGGCCCACGGCCAGCGTGGACCCGCCGTACCGCTGCACGGTGTCGCCGAGCAGCCCCACCCGCGCCGCGAACTGCGACTCGGCGTTCTGGCGCACGTACGAGTCGAACCCGGGGACGACGGCGCCGGACCCGGTGCGCTCGGGCCGGGGCGCGGGCTCGCAGACCCCGAAGTCCTCCCGTGCGGCCAGGGCGCGGTCGCCCGCCGACACCGACAGCCATCCGTCGGTGGGGCAGGTGCGCGAGGTCGCGGTGCGGATCGACATGTTCCCGATGGCCGACCGCTCCGCCATCTCCCACAGGGTGGGCGTGTGCCCGGGGGTGATGTCCTCCCACAGCAGGCCCGGCACCCCGACCAGCACCAGGGGCTCCCCGGCCGGGACCGGCACGTCCGGCTGCCGGACGGGCGCCCCCGAGCCGGTCGGGCCCGGGTCCGCCCACGAGGACGGGGCGGCGCACAGCAGGGCGGCGACCGCCACCACCACTGCGCACCAGCGCGCCGGCACCGTGCCGGCCGCCCTCCGGTGCGCCGCCCCCGCGGCTCCGGCCGCCCCCCGAAGCGCCGATACCGCACTGACGAACCGTCGTGGCATCGCGGACCCCCCGTCGCGCGCTCGACCTGAGCTCGCCACCCTAGCGACCCCGGAGCGCCCATCGGGGGATACTCGCCCGACCCGTCCGAATCCGTCCGGGGATCCCCCTTCGGATCTCCGTTCCCGCGGGCCCGGGAGCCGGGTATCGGACGGACCGGTTCAGGTGCCCAGGCCCCATCCCTTGAGGACCTCGGCGGTGTCCGGCTGCGGCCGCCCCCGGGTCACCCCGCCCGGGGTGCGCGAGAAGCGGGGCGCCGGGCCCGGGACCACGCGGCCGCCCTCGCGGACCAGCGTGCCCCGCGCGCGCACGTGCGGGTGGTCGGGCGCCTCCTCCAGGGACAGGACCGGCATCACGCAGGCGTCCACACCCTCGAACACCGCCGCCCACTCGTCGCGGCCGCGGGTGCGCAGCACCTCGGCGAACCGCTCCCGCAGCACCGGCCAGCCCGAGCGGTCCCACTGATCGGGCAGGTCCTCCCCGTCGAGGCCGGTGCCCGCCAGGAAGGCGGCGTAGAACTGCGGCTCGATGCAGCCCACGGACACGTACCGGCCGTCGGCGCACTCGTAGACGTCGTACCAGGGGGCGCCGGTGTCCAGGTAGTTGGTGCCGCGCTCGTCGCTCCAGGACCCGCGCGCCCGGTCCTCGTGGATCATCGACATCAGCAGCGCCGACCCGTCGACCATGGCGGCGTCCACGACCTGTCCGCGCCCGGAGGCGCCGCGCTCCACCAGGGCGGCCAGGATGCCGGTGACCGTGAACATGGTGCCGCCCGCGAAGTCCCCGAGCAGGTTGGCCGGCGGTACCGGCGGGCCGTCCGCGCGGCCGATGGCGTGCAGGGCGCCGTTGACGGAGATGTAGTTCATGTCGTGCCCGGCGGTCCTCGCCAGGGGGCCGTCCTGGCCCCAGCCGGTGACGCGGGCGTAGACCAGCCGGGGGTTGAGCTCCAGGCACGTGTCGGGGCCCAGGCCCAGCCGCTCCATGACCCCGGGGCGGAATCCCTCCAGCAGGACGTCGGCGCGCTCGACGAGGTCGCGGGCCAGGGCGCGGCCCTCCTCGGACTTCAGGTCGGCGCCCAGCACGGTGCGGCCCTCGCTCATGTGCGGGCCGGGGAGCCCGGCGTTCATCGCCTCGGCGGCCTGCGGGCGGTCGAGGCGGACGACGTCGGCGCCCAGGTCGGCCAGGAGCATGGCGGCCATCGGCGCCGGCCCGATGCCGGTGAACTCGACGACGCGGATTCCGTTGAGGGGTCCCATGTGCAAGGCCTCCAGGAGGGGTGGATTAGAACGACGTTCGGGTTCATTGTGCCGGGTCGGGCGGTGCGGCACCAGGGCGGCGCTCCGGGGGCGGTGCCCGGGGTGCTCGCGGGTCGAAAAGGATAATGCGGAAAAAGACCGCCTTTCCGTTTTCGGATACCTCCTTTTTCGGCGAGTCCAAAAATTGAACAATGGCCCGGTGCTAATGTGTCCGATGCCCGACGGGCCGCGCACCCGCGGCGACCTGCCGCTATGCCGGTGCCGGAAAAGCGGGGAGTGCCCGACCGCGCCCCGGGCATCCCCTTTCCTCCGTGTGATCCCAGGAACCGCCATGCCCCGTAGGACCACCTCCCCCCGCCGTTCCCGCGGCCGGCGCCGCGCGCGGCGCCGGGCCCCGCTGCCCCTGCTCGCCGCGGCCGCCGCCGGACTCCTCGCCCTCACCGCGGGCGGCACCGCCCTGGCCGCCCACCGGGCCGTCGTCGTGGACGTCAACGGCACCGAGCGCACCGTCCACACCTTCGGAGGCACCGTCGCCGACGCCCTCGACGCCGCGGGCGTCACCCTCGCCGACGGCGACCTCGTGGCCCCCGCGCCGGACGCCCCCGTCGCCTCCGGCGAGCACGTCCTGGTCCGCTCCCCGCGCGACATCACCGTCGAACTCGACGGCCACCCGCTGGCCCGCAGCGTCAACGCCGCCACCCTGGGCGAGGCCCTGCACCAGCTCGGCCTCGACCCCGACGGGGTCTCCCTCTCCGCAGGGCACGACACCCCCATCCCCGCCGACGGGCTCACCGTCACCGCCGAACGCGCCCCGCGCATGGTCGTCCTGCGCGACACCGTCCGCACCGAGACCCGTTCCACCGGTGAGACCGTCGCCGACGTCCTGGCCGCCGCCGGGGTCGACCCCGGCGAGCACGACCTCGTCTCCCCGGCCCCCGACGAGCCCGCCGTCCCCGACATGACCGTCCGGATCACCCCGGTCATCGGCGAACCCGTCACCGAGGAGGTCCCCATCGAGGCCGGGACCACCGAACGCGAGAACCCCGACCTGCCCGAGGGGGAGCGCGAGGTCGTCACCGAGCCCGAGGACGGCGTCAAACGGGTGACCACCGCCACCGTCCTGCACCACGGAGAGGAGGTCGAGAAGGTCCTGGAGGAGGAGGTCGTCACCGAGCCCGTCGAGGGAGTGGTGGAGATCGGCACCAAGGCGCCCGAGGACCCCGCCCCGGCGGGCGGCGGCGCGGCCGCCGGCCTCAACTGGGCCGGCCTCGCCCAGTGCGAGTCCGGCGGGAACCCGGCCGCCGTCAACTCCGCGGGCGGCTACTACGGCCTCTACCAGTTCAGCGTCCCGACCTGGAACTCGGTCGGCGGCACCGGGCTGCCCTCCGAGGCCAGCGCCCAGGAGCAGACACAGCGCGCCCAGCGGCTCTACGACGCGGTCGGGGGGAACTGGCAGAGCCAGTGGCCGCACTGCGGCGTCCACCTCTTCGAGTGAGCGGGCCCCGCGGCCGCGGCCCCCACCCCCGCCGGGCTGGCAAGATGTGGGGGTGACACAGACACCCGCACCCGATGACCGATCCCGCCTGCTCACCCCCGCCGACGTGCGGGTCCTCGCCGAGCGGCTCGGAGTCCGGCCCACCAAGACCCTCGGGCAGAACTTCGTGATCGACCACGGCACCGTGCGCCGCATCGTCCGGGTCGCGGGGGTCGGCGAGGACGACGTCGTGGTCGAGGTCGGGCCGGGCCTGGGCTCCCTGACCCTGGCGCTGCTCCCGCACGTGCGCCGTGTCACCGCCATCGAGATCGACCCGGTGCTCGCCGAGGCGCTGCCCGGCACCGTCGCCGAGCACGCGCCCGGGCTCGCCGACCGGCTCACGGTCGTCCGCGACGACGCGATGCGCGTCGCCGAGGTGCCCGGTCCGGCCCCCACCGCGCTGGTCGCCAACCTGCCCTACAACGTGTCCGTCCCCGTCCTGCTCCACCTGCTCGAACTGCTGCCGAGCCTGGAACGGGTCCTGGTGATGGTCCAGTCGGAGGTCGCCGACCGGATCACCGCCGCCCCGGGCGGCCGCATCTACGGGGTGCCCTCGGCCAAGGTCGCCTGGTACGCCGCGGCCCGCCGGGCCGGGGCGGTGGGCCGCAACGTGTTCTGGCCCGCCCCCAACGTCGACTCCGGGCTGGTGGAGCTGGTCCGCCGCACCCCGCCCGAGACGCGGGCCACCCGCGAGGAGGTCTTCCGGGTGATCGACGCGGCCTTCGCCCAGCGCCGCAAGACCCTGCGCGCCGCCCTGGCCGGCTGGGCCGGCTCGGCCCCGGCCGCCGAGCGGGCGCTGCGCGCCGCCGGGGTCGACCCCGGCGCCCGCGGGGAGTCCCTGCGGGTGGAGGACTTCGCGGCCATCGCCGAGCACCGCCCGGCCGCGGACGGCTGACCGGCGGACACGCACGAGGGGGCGCGGCATCCGCCGCGCCCCCTCGTTGTCCCCGGCCTCACCCCCGGGGCGGGCCGTCGTCCCTGTCCCCGCCCCCGTCGGAGACGGCCGTCCCGGCCGCCTCGGCGCGGTCCCGGGCCCGTTCCCTGGCGCGGGCCCGCGAACGCTGTACCGCGCGGACCACCCCGGCCAGCACCAGCCCCGCCAGCACCACCGGCACCGCCCACCAGACACCGAACTCCCACTCCCCGGTGCCCCGCACGACGAACGCGACGGCGAGTCCGAGGAACAGCAGCCCCGCGACCAGCGACCCCCAGTCCGTTCTACGCTTCGCCATGCCGTACCTCCACAGTCCCGACGCGGATGTCGGTGTCCACTCTGATCAGGGGGACCTCGTCGTCCCCGGCCCCGCCGACCGGCTCGAACACCTCGCTCAACTCCCGGGTGATGCCGAACTGCTCCTCCTTCTCCCCGTTCCCGCCGAGCGGTACCAGGGCCCCGAGGCCGACGTCCGCCCGCACCTGGGCCCGGGCCTGTTCGGGCAGCAGCAGGACCAGCCTCCCCCGGCCGATCCCCGCCCGCACGTCCACGGCCTCCCCGGGCTCCAGGTCCCCGATCGCGGTCAGGTCCACCGTGAGGTCGCCCACCGTGAACCGGGGGGCGCCCCCGGCCTCCGCCTGCGCGACCGTGGTCGGCCGCCACACGTCCTCGCCGATCCGCACCCGGGTCACGTCCACCGCGGACACCAGCACCAGGGCCATTGTCAGCACCAGGCCCAGGAAGCCCAGCCCCCGCGGGTTCCCCGCCCAGGTGCCCACCACCGCGAGCAGCCCGACCAGCCCCAGCGCGCCGGCCAGGAAGTACACGCCGGTCTCGGGGCCCAGCAGCAGCCGCGCCGTGTCGGCGCTCCACACCGACGAGTCCCCGCCGAACGCCACGACCGGCGCCACCACCGCGACGGCCAGCAGCGTCCACAGCGCCATGACCGCCAACGGCGCCCCGCGCCGGGACTTCGCCTTCCCACGGCCCCCGCCGGGACCGCGGTCCCCGCCGTCATGGTCCCCGTGGCCGGGGCCCTCGTCCCCGTCCCCGCCGTCCGAGCGGTCGCCGCCCATCGTCCGCTCGGCCACCACCGCCAGGTCCACCGGCCCGGTGGGGGCCGACGCCCACGGCTGCGCCGGGTTGTAGTAGCTCGGGCTCGGACCCGCGACCGGCGTCTCCGGCGGCGGCGCCTTGGCCCGCAGCTCCTCGCCCAGACCGGTGAACGCGGACCGCAGGTCCACCCCGCGGCCGCGCGCGGCCAGCACCCCCAGCACCAGCGGCACCGCCAGCACCAGAGTCGACCAGCCGAAACCACCGACCAGGCTGAACGCCGTCGCCACCGCCAGCCCCACCGCGAGCAGCTTCAGCACCGTCCGCGGCGGGATGCTCCGGTTCAGCATCTGCTCGATCGTCGCCGGCCCGCCCCGCGCGTCCCGCATGAGCATCCACGCGACCAGGTACAGCAGCAGTCCGGTGCCCCCGGCGAACGAGGTCAGCGCGAAGGCCGCCCGCCACACCACCGGGTCGGTCCGCGTGTAGCGCCCCAGCCCGGAGCACACGCCGGCCAGGACCCGGTCGTCGTCCGCCTTGCGCAGCTCCCGTTCCGGGACGGGAACCGTCCCGGCCGCGGGCGCGTCGGATCCCGTGGGGGCCGAATCCTCACTCATGGTCGCTCACCGCACTCTCCTCACACACCCATGGTCACCCGCCGGCGGTGATCAGGGGAATCCGGGACGACCCTGACCCCACCCTGACCGCCCGCCCCGGCACATCCGGGGGCTCCACCCCGATGCCCGATGCCCGCGGCCCGGTGCATGCTGGAGTCGACGGGGGGCACCCGTGCGCCCCGGACCGGCAACGCGCACGGACGGAAGACATGGACAAAGCAAGCGGCGACCGGGTGACACCGGTCGCGGACGACACCCCCAGGCTCACCCGGGCGGCCGACGGGAGACTGCTGGGCGGTGTCGCCGCGGGGCTCGCCCGCCACCTGGGGGTGGACCCCGTCGTGGTCCGCCTCGCCTTCATGGCGCTCTCCGTCGGCGGCATCGGGATCGCCGTGTACGTCGCCCTCTTCTTCTTCGTCCCCGCCGAGGACACCGGACGCGGGGAGGACGACGAGGCGCGCGCCGCCGACGGCCGCCGCAAGGGCCGCGACATCTCCCAGCTCGTCGCCTACGTCGGCCTGGCCGCCGGACTCGGCTTCCTGTTCCTGCTGTTCGGCGGCGTCTTCGACCCGTTGCTGTGGTTCGTGGTGTTCGGCACCCTGGGCGCCGTCATCCTGTGGCAGCAGGCCAACCCCGGCCAGCGCGACGAGTGGATGACCAGCACGGTCGGCCGCGGCAAGGGGCTCATGCGCGCCCTGGCCGGCGTCCTCCTGGTCGTCGTCGGGGTCATCGGGTTCCTCGTCTTCCAGGAGCAGCTCCAGAACGCCCGCGCCGGGCTGACCTTCGCGTTCACCCTGCTCGCGGGCGTCGCACTGATCGTCGCCCCGTGGATCGTCGGCCTGGTCCGCGAACGCGACGCCGAGCGCCGCGAGCGCATCCGCAACGCCGAGCGCGCCGAACTTGCCGCCCACATCCACGACTCCGTGCTGCACACCCTCACCCTCATCCAGCGCCGCGCCGAGGACCCCCGCGAGGTGCAGCGCCTGGCCCGGGTGCAGGAGCGCGCCCTGCGCAGCTGGCTCTACCAGCGCCCCGCCGACGCCGAGACCACCGTCTCCCCGGCCCTGGAGCGCGTCGCCGCCGAGGTCGAGGAGGAGCACGGCATCCCCATCGAGGTGGTCTGCGTCGGCGACTGCCCGGTGGACGACGGCCTGCACGCCATGCTGCGCTCCGCCCGCGAGGCCATGGTCAACGCGTCCAAGTACGCGGGCACCGACGCCATCTCCGTGTTCGGGGAGGTCGAGCCCGAGGAGGTGCTGGTGTTCGTGCGCGACCGGGGCGCCGGGTTCGACCTCGACTCCATCCCCGAGGACCGCATGGGCGTGCGCGGCTCCATCCTGGGCCGCATGGACCGCCACGGCGGCTCCGCGCGCATCCGCACCGCCCCGGGCGAGGGCACCGAGGTCCAGCTGCGCATGCCGCGCATCCCCGAGGTGTAGGGCGTTGCGGACGCACCGGAAAGGCACGGCGGAGGAGGGACCGGGATGTGGAGCGGGCCGGGCCGTGGGTAGAGTTCCCGTTGTGGGAGACGACAGCAGCACGACCTTCAGTGACGGCGGCGCGCCACCCCGCGTCGTGATCGTGGACGACCACCGCCTGTTCCGCAGCGGGGTCCGGGGAGAACTCGGCGACGCCGTCGACGTGGTCGGCGAGGCGGGCGACGTGGACTCCGCCGTGCAGGTGATCGAGCGGGCGCAGCCCGACCTCGTCCTGCTCGACGTCCACCTGCCCGGCGGCGGCGGTGTGGAGGTCCTGCGCCGCGTCCTGGCCCGCCACCCGCAGATCCGCTTCCTGGCGCTGTCGGTGTCCGACGCCGCCGAGGACGTGATCGGCGTGGTCCGCGGCGGAGCCCGCGGCTACGTCACCAAGACCATCTCCGGCAAGGAGCTCGCCGACGCCATCGTGCGCGTCGCCGACGGCGACGCCGTGTTCTCCCCGCGCCTGGCCGGGTTCGTCCTGGACGCCTTCTCGGCGACCGACGCCCCGCCCGTGGACCCCGAGCTGGACCGCCTCACCCAGCGCGAACGCGAGGTGCTGCGGCACATCGCCCGGGGCTACGCCTACAAGGAGGTCGCCAAGGAGCTGTTCATCTCCGTCAAGACCGTGGAGACCCACGTGTCGTCGGTGCTGCGCAAGCTCCAGCTCTCCAACCGGCACGAGCTCAGCCGCTGGGCCACCGCCCGCCGGCTCGTCTGACGCCCCCGGGCCCGGCGGACCCGGGGGCGGGATCAGCGCAGCGCGTCGAGCATCCGGCCGAGGAACTCCTCGCCGGCCACGGCCGTGACCACCCGCACCGGCCGCCGGCCGTCCCCGCCGGGGCGCAGCCGCAGGTCCGCCACCGTCATGCCGCGGGTCAGCGACCCGGACAGCTCCACCCGCACCGGCACCTCGACGGCCTCCGTCACCAGGTGCGGGTCCACCAGCACCGCCGCCGCCAGCGGGTCGTGCATCGCGCACTGGCGCACCCCGAAGATGCCCTTGTAGAAGTCGGCGTAGAAGTCCAGGAACTCCGAGGTGCGCGCGGCCCGCACACCCGGCACCGCCTTCAGCTCCTCCAGCCACCCGCCGGTGGCCACCGTCTCCATGGTGATGTCCAGCGCCACCAGGTCCAGGTCGAACCCGGCGCCGAACACGGCCTCGGCCGCCTCCGGGTCGTTGTTGATGTTGGCCTCGGCGTGCGAGGACACGTTGCCCGGCACCCGCACCGCGCCGCCCATCACCACGAGTCTGCGCACCAGCTCCGGCAGCCGCGGCTCCAGGCCCAGGGCGATCGCCAGGTTGGTCAGCGGGCCCACCGCCAGCACGTCCAGCTCGCCGGGGTACTCGCGGGCCAGCCGCACCAGCAGCTCCGCGGCGCTCCCGTCCACCGGGGCCCCGGCCGGCTCGGGCAGCTCCACCCCGCCCAGCCCGTTGTCGCCGTGGACGTGCGGGGCCAGCCTCGGCTCCTGCACCAGCGGCCGGGACGCGCCCACCGCCACGGGCACCTCCGGCCGCCCGTACAGCTCCAGCAGACGCAGGGCGTTGTCCGCCGTCACGTCCACACCGCCGTTGCCGAAGACCGCGCCGACCCCGACGATCTCCACCTCCGGCCGCGCCGCCAGATAGGCGAGCGCGACCGCGTCGTCGATCCCCGGATCGCAGTCGACGAACACGCGCATGACAAGAACCCCCGAACACGAGCGACGGCCCCCGCCCGTGCGGAGGCCCAGAGTCATCAGAGGAACAGCCTAAACGGGACGAACATCCGATCGGGTTGTGAAGCACCGCGCCCGGCGGGCCCTGTCTCCGACCGGCCGTAACCTGGATCCGTGTCCTCCCAAGAGCAGCTTCTCGAAGGTCTGAACGGTCCCCAGCGCGAGGCGGTCACCCACGGCGGCGGCCCGCTCCTCATCGTCGCGGGAGCCGGTTCGGGCAAGACCCGTGTCCTCACCCACCGCATCGCGTACCTGATGGCCGCGCGGGGGGTGCGCCCCGGGGAGATCCTCGCGATCACGTTCACCAACAAGGCCGCCGCCGAGATGCGCGAACGCATCCAGGCCCTGCTCGGCGCGCGCGCCGCCGCCAGCATGTGGATCATGACGTTCCACTCGGCGTGCGTGCGCATCCTGCGACGGGAGGCCCACCGCCTCGGGTACCCGAGCGGCTTCACCATCTACGACTCCGCCGACTCCGCACGGCTCATGCAGCTGGTCTGCAAGGAGATGGACCTGGACCCCAAGCGGTTCCCGCCCAAGTCCTTCTCCGCCCAGATCTCCAACCTCAAGAACGAGCTGGTCGACTACGACACGTTCGCCGAGCAGGCCCAGACCGAGCAGGAGAAGAAGCTCGCCGAGGCGTACCGGCTGTACCAGCGCCGCCTGCACGAGGCCGGCGCCATGGACTTCGACGACCTGATCATGGTCACCGTCAACCTGCTCCAGATGTTCCCCGACGTCGCGGAGCACTACCGGCGCCGCTTCCGGCACGTCATGGTCGACGAGTACCAGGACACCAACCACGCCCAGTACGTGTTCATCCGCGAACTCGTCGGGGCGGAGCAGGAGGCGCCGGTCGTCCCGCCCTCGGAGCTGTGCGTGGTCGGCGACGCCGACCAGTCCATCTACGCGTTCCGCGGCGCGACCATCCGCAACATCCTGGAGTTCGAGCGCGACTTCCCCGACGCGCGCACGATCCTGCTGGAGCAGAACTACCGCTCCACCCAGACGATCCTGTCGGCCGCCAACGCCGTCATCGAGCGCAACGAGGGCCGGCCCGCCAAGAACCTGTGGTCGGAGCAGGGCGAGGGGACGCCCATCGTCGGCTACGTCGCCGACAACGAGCACGACGAGGCCGCGTTCGTGGTGGGGGAGATCGACAAGCTCACCGACGACGGGGCGATCACCCCGGGCGAGGTGGCGGTGTTCTACCGGACCAACGCCCAGTCCCGGGTGTTCGAGGACGTGTTCATCCGGATGGGCCTGCCGTACAAGATCGTCGGCGGGGTGCGCTTCTACGAGCGCAAGGAGATCCGCGACGTCCTGGCCTACCTGCGCGTGCTCGCCAACCCCGAGGACACCGTCAGCCTGCGGCGCATCATCAACGTGCCCAAGCGCGGTATCGGAGCCCGGGCCGAGGAGTCCCTGGAGCTGTTCGCCGCCCGCGAGCGCATCACGTTCGCCCAGGCGCTGCGCCGGGTCGACGAGGTCCCGGCGATGGCGACCCGCTCGGTGAACGCCGTCCGCAACTTCACCGCCCTGCTCGACGAGCTGGCGGCGCTGGTGGAGGCGTCCAGCCCGTCGCAGCTGGTGGAGGCCGTCCTCGACAAGACCGGGTACCTGTCCGAGCTCGCCGAGTCCAAGGACATCCAGGACGAGAGCCGGGTGGAGAACCTGGAGGAGTTCGTGGACGTGGCGCGGGAGTTCGAGAACACCTTCACGGCCCTGCTGGAGGACGAGGCGGCCCTGGAGGGGGAGGAGGTCGTCGAGGAGGGCGCCGAGCCCACGCTGGTGGACTTCCTGGAGCGGATCTCCCTGGTCGCCGACACCGACCAGCTCCCGGACGCCGACGACGAGGGCGGGGTGGTCACGCTGATGACCCTGCACTCGGCGAAGGGGCTGGAGTTCCCGGTGGTGTTCCTGACGGGGCTGGAGGACGGGGTGTTCCCGCACATGCGCACCCTGGGCGACAAGACCCAGCTGGAGGAGGAGCGCCGGCTGGCGTACGTGGGGCTGACCCGCGCCGAGCGCCTGCTCTACGTGAGCCGCGCCGCGGTGCGCAGCGCGTGGGGGAGCCCGTCGTACAACCCGCCCTCCCGCTTCCTGGACGAGGTCCCCTCGTCCCTCGTCGACTGGCGCCGCGGGGAGTCCCCGGTACTGAGCGCCCCGCCCGCCCTGCGCCGCGGCCCGTCGGGCCGCTCCTTCGGCGGCGAGGGCTTCGGCGGCACCTTCGGCCGGAGCCGGCAGAAGGCCGAGGCGCCGACCCTGAGCGTGGGGGACCTGGTCAACCACGACAAGTTCGGCATGGGCCGCGTCCAACTGGTCGACGGGACGGGCGACCGCACCAAGGCCCGCATCGACTTCGGCGCGGACATCGGGGAGAAGGACCTGATGGTCAAGTACGCGCCGATCGAGAAGCTGTGACCGCGACCTGACACCGGCCCGGAGGGCCCACAGACGGTGTTCTGTGGGCCTTCGTCGTTTTTGTCCGTCGCCTGTAAGACACGACACGGGCAAGGATCGGCAAACACGTCACGAGCACTCCCGGACGGGGGTAGTGTTGTCCAAGACCGAGCGAGACGGACGCCGATCCCCAGGGATCAGGGCGGACGGGCCGGTCGAAACCTCCCTTCCGAAGTGAGCAGTTCGAAGCACTGCTTCGACCATGTAAACTCGGTCGGGTCGCCTCGAAAGAGGCACACGCCTTCACCCAAATCAGAAGGACCCGGAAAACGCCGATTTGGCGGGGAACGGGAACACTGATAAAGTGAAGACACAACAAAGCGGAAACGCAGACGCCTTCCACG